>JAGLRQ010000018.1 GCA_023136205.1 Candidatus Auribacterota bacterium | reverse complement strand
TCTCAGGCCTTTCCCATGAACTTGATACTCTGAGTTCCAGAAAACAAGAGATACTTAAAAAGGTTGAGAAGCTTGAAGAAGAAAAAATGGCTCTTAAAAAGAGATTGCAGGAGCTTTCAAAGACCACCGAGGGTTCTGTTCCCCTTGATCCTATATATGTCAGGGCTGAAACCAAGTTTTTCGGAAATGTTCTGGCTGTAAACGCGGAATATAATTTTGTAGTGGTAAATATTGGCTCTGGTGAGGGTCTTATCAAAGGGGATGAACTTATAATAAGCAGAGGGAAAACTCTTGTCGGGAAAGTTAGGGTGGGAAAGGTCGATGATAAAATGGCCGTGGCGAATATCCTGCCGGAGTGGCTGCAAGAACCTATAAAAGAGGGAGATAATGTCAACAAGTTCTAAGGTATTGGGCACTACGACACTTAATATTCTTGTAATGATTACCGTGTTTGTGTTAATTGGAGCCGTCGTTTTGCAATTTTTAGAATTGCTGGGTTATCTATTTGGTTAAATGAGATTAATATCACTGGTTTTTCTTTTATATTTTTTTATTTTGATGTTTAATGGATGTGCTACGCCTGAAGGAGGTTCCTCCATCCCCTGGTCACAACCTGCCGCATGGGAAGGAAAAGGAACGCCCAGCGGAAACTGGTAAAGTTTGATTTTGACAAATTGTTTTTCCCTGCCCCTGATACATCGAGGTATTAATTTGAGTGTTCTAAAAAATATTCTAATCTTTCTTATTTTTCTTTTTTATGGTTCCCTTTCTTTTGGGAAAGAGATACCCCTTTCAATGTGGGTGGAGTGTGAAGGTTCGAACAAGACTCTTTCTTCAATTGATAAGATTGAAAGGATGGTTGAATTTTCTCATTCTCTGGGAGTAGAGGATTTATTTGTTCAGGTTTACAGAGGGAACAGGGTATGGTTTAATTCCTCACTGGCGGAGAAAGGGTTAGTTGATAATTATCCCTATAATACATTCAAAAAAAAGGAAGAAGAGGACCCGTTGCTGTATGTCATTAAGGAAGCCCACAGCAGAGGAATTAAAGTTCATGCGTGGGTAAACACTTTTAGAATTGCTAAAAATTTGAAAGCCCCTTTGCTCAAAACTTTTGGGAAAGAAATTGTGATAGTGGACAATAAAGGCAGGTCAATGCTTGATTATCCGAATTTGAATATTCCTGGCGAAGAAGGAAAATATTTTAGCACGGGTTCAGATGGTTATTGGCTTAACCCTGGTGATAGCCGAGTGGGAGATTTTCTTAAAGATTTGATAATAGACCTGGTGAAAAAATATCCCGGTATTGATGGCATACACCTTGATTTTGTAAGATATCCTTATTGTGTCCCATATTCTCCGGGGTCTCGATGGATGAAAGGGGTGGATTTTGGTTATAACAGGGGAAATAGATCAAAATTTATGGGAAAATACGGTTTGGATCCCCTGAATATGGAAAAAGACCGTTTAAACTGCCAGAACTGGGATGATTTCAGGAGAAACACAATTTCGGATTTTGTAAGGGATATTTCTAAGATATCTGGTGGCAAAGGAAACAGCAGAATTGAGTTTTCCTCTGCTGTTCTTTGCTGGCCCGACAGGGCTTATTTCTCAGCGTTTCAGGATTGGAGAAGGTGGATGGAAGAAGGGTTTTTGGATTTTATTATTAGCATGAACTATGGTACAGATGACAGGCTTGTAACGTACCTTTCGCGCGAAGCAGTTTCTTCAGGGCATAATAATAAAGTTTATATAGGTATAGGGGCATATCTCCTTAAGAAAAATCCTGAAAAACTTTATAAACAGATTACTGATAGTGTCGCGGCGAAAGCTGATGGTATTACTATTTTTTCATATGATGCTGTAAAAGATATTGATTCTTTTAAAAAAACCATTTTAAAATTAAGAAAAGAAAGCATATTGCGGTAAATGTTATGGGCAGAGTTTCAAAAGAGGAAGCGGTAAAATATGTTGCGGGAGTTTTGTATCCTTCGAATAAATTATTTGATTCCGTTTTGAGCCTTTTTTCTTCTAT
>JAGLRQ010000017.1 GCA_023136205.1 Candidatus Auribacterota bacterium | reverse complement strand
CCAAAACCGGATGTTGTGGGTTCGAATCCCTCCTGGCCTGCCAGTTTTAGTGTGGGAGAGGTTTTGGCTTAAAGGGAAAAAGATATTTTTTAAAAAAGTTAAGAGGTTAATGCAAAGAAAATGAAAGTTTTTAGACCGGAACAGGGACAGATATCGAGGGGCTCTGCAATTGTTTTTTTTGGGCTGATTGGGTTGCTTCTTTCAAGATGGGTGTATTCATTTATACCGTTGGAGTCGTCGCTTAACAAGCCATTTTTCAAGATGGATTTTGTTGGGATAAACCTTTCCTGGGTCCACGTTGTTTCAGGTGCAGTTTTCTGTATGGTTTTTATTTTTGGCCTTTTTCTTGCAAACCACCCCAAAGTAGCTACCTTCCTTATTGATACAGAGAGCGAAGTGAAGAAAGTATCCTGGTCATCCAGGAAAGAACTTATAAGTTCAACCGGAGTTGTGATTGTGGCTACAGTTTTTGTTGCTATGTTTATCGGGATTACGGATGTTGTTGTTTCTAAAATAGTTAATGTGTTAATTCATTTATAAGGTGTGGTAATGGTTGAAAAGAAATGGTATGTAGTACATGTTCTTTCAGGACAGGAAAAGAAAGCACTGGGTTCTCTTGAAAAAAGGATTAAAGCGGAAGGTATGGAGGAAAGAATTCCGCAGGTTTTAATTCCAACGGAAAATGTTTCAGAAGTTAAGTCTGGAAAAAGAAAAATTACCCCCAGAAAGTTTTTTCCCGGATATATACTTGTAAACATGGAAATGGATGAAAATACTTATTATGTGATAAAAAATGCACCTGCGGTTCTTGGTTTTATCGGCTCAGGAACACCCGTTCCTCTTCAGGAGCATGAGATAAATGATATTTTAGATCAGATTGAGGAGAAGAAAGAAAAAGTAAAACCCAAAATAGATTTTGAAAAAGGTGAAGCAGTGAAGATAAAAGATGGGCCATTTGTTAATCTTGATGGAAATATAGAAGATATTGACCCTGACAGAGGCAAGCTTAGGGTAATGGTTACCATTTTTGGACGTGCTACTCCTGTTGAACTGGAATACTGGCAAGTGGAAAAAGAGTAAAGAAGGCTTGGAGGAAAAATGGCAAAGAAAGTAACGGCAATAATAAAACTGCATATTCAGGCAGGTCAGGCAACTCCGGCTCCCCCAGTTGGTCCGGCATTAGGGCAGCATGGGGTAAATATAATGGATTTTTGCAAACAGTTTAACGCTGCCACAAAAGATAAGGGTGGGCTCATTATCCCTGTTGTTATTAGTGTTTACCAGGATAGAAAGTTCACTTTTATAACAAAACAGCCTCCGGCATCTGCTCTTCTTAAGAAAGCAGCTAATGTTGCTGTAGGGTCAGGTGTTCCCAACAGAGACAAAGTAGGCAAAATTACAAAAGAGCAGTTAAAAGAAATTGCAAAAGCGAAAAAGAAAGACTTGAATGCAAAAACAATTGAAGCAGCTGAAAGAACTATTGCGGGTACTGCCCGCAGTATGGGTATAGAGGTGGAAAAATGAGTAAACAAAGCAAGAGATATAGTGTGGCACAGGATAAGGTAAAAGAGAAAAAAGAATATACTCTTTCTGAAGCTGTAAAATTGGTTAAAGAAAATGCAACAGCAAAATTTGATGAAAGCATAGAAATGGCCTTTAAACTTGGGATAGATCCCAAGCATTCAGATCAAATGGTTCGTTCTACCGTAAAGCTTCCTCATGGAACAGGCAAGAACATAAAAGTTGTCGCTTTTGCTGATGGAGCTGCTGCCGATGAAGCTAAAGCAGCCGGCGCGGATGAAGTTGGCATGGTGGAGCTGGCGGATAAAATAGCAAAAGGCTGGTTTGATTTTGATGTTATTGTGGCAGTCCCGGCTTCAATGAAGGTTATCGGAAAGCTGGGCAGGGTTCTTGGCCCTAAAGGATTGATGCCTTCCCCAAAAGCCGGCACAGTTTCTCAAGATATTGGCCAGGCCGTAAAAGAAGTTAAAGCCGGCAAGATAGAAATAAAAACGGATAAAACCGCGAACCTGCATGCTTTTGTGGGAAAAGCGTCTTTTAATGAAGGACAGATTGTTGATAACGCGCGTACCGTAATAAATGCAATTGTAAAAGCCAAGCCGGCTGCAGCCAAGGGCTCTTACATAAGAAACGTAACCCTGACCTCGACAATGGGACCAGGGCTTAGTCTGGATATGAAAGAAATATATACAGGTTGATAATAAATAAGAGCAAAATTAATAGAAACTTATTAAGACTTGAGAATTTTTAAAGAGGGAGACATAAAGTGAGACCTGAGAAAAGGTTAGCTGTAAAGGAAATTAAGCAAAAACTGGAGGCTTGCGGTTCATTTGTACTTGCCGATTACGTTGGATTAACAGTTGAAGAAATGAATGGGTTGAGAAATATCCTTTCGGGAAATTCTGTGAACTTTATGGTGGTTAAAAACAGGCTTTTCAATATAACCGCTAAAGAATTGGGGATTGAAGGACTGGAAAAGCATCTTAAAGGCCCGACAGCAGTAGCTTTTTTGGGTAAGGATGTTGCTGCCGGAGCAAAGATTCTTGTTGATTTTAACAAGAAGACGGGTAAGCTTGAGCTCAAAGCAGGTATCCTTGATGAAAAGCTGATGGATCACATGGAAATCAAAACACTGGCAGAACTGCCTTCAAGGGAAGTTCTTCTTGGTATTGTTGCGGGAACAATACAAGCTCCGATAGCGTCGTTTGCCCGTGTACTCAATGCCAAACTTAGCAGTGTGGTTTACGCGATAAATGCAATCAGGGAAAAGAAAGTCAAGCTGAATTAAATAAAAGGAGGATTTTAAAATGGTTAGCGAAGAAAAAGCCGCGGTTGCGGAGAAAAAAGAAGAAAAAGTTGAGGAAAAGAAAGAGATAAAAGTATCGCCAAAAATGGAAAAAATAATTAAATCTATTGAGGAGATGACGGTTCTTGAGCTTTCAGAGCTTGTTAAAGCTATTGAAGACAGGTTTGGAGTATCAGCTGCGGCGCCTGTTGCGGCTGTTGCGGCACCTGCTGCCGGTGGTGCTGGATCTGCCGTTGAAGAAAAAACAGAGTTTACTGTTGTTCTTGTCAGTACAGGAGACAAGAAGATCAATGTAATTAAAGAAGTCAGATCAGTCACAAGCCTTGGATTAAAAGAAGCCAAGGAACTTGTAGATAATGCTCCAAAACCGGTTAAAGAGAACATTGCGAAGGAAGAAGCTGAAGAGATTAAAAAGAAACTCGAAGCTGCCGGAGCAAAAGTAGAGCTGAAATAAATTGATTCCCGGTAAGTGTAGGTCCCGTGTAATATTTTCCGCGGGGGAAACCGGCAGCATAAACCTTACCTATAATGGGGAAAGCAAATTATGTCGAAAAAACCGAATAATGAAAGAATATCTTATTCTCGATTAAAGGAGCCCATGAGTCTTCCATACCTTGTGGAGATTCAAACGGGATCATATTCTAAGTTTCTTCAGGAACATGTTCTTCCCGAAGAAAGAGAGGATATGGGACTTCAGGCCGTATTTAGTGGAGTGTTTCCCATTAAGAATTATGATGAGAGCCGTACGCTGGAATTTGTAAAATATAAACTTGGTGTTCCGAAATATGACGAGTTGGAATGTATGAGACGCGGTATGACATATGAGATGCCGCTAAAGGTTACCTTCAGACTTCATCAGGGCGGGCATGTTGAAGAAGAAGAAGTTTATATGGGCAATCTTCCAGGGATGACTTCCAGTGGGACATTTGTTATAAACGGGGTTGAGAGAGTAGTTGTGAGCCAGTTGCACAGATCTCCCGGCATATGTTATGAGCAGGAAGTGCACACAAGAGGACATATTCTTTTTTCTTTTAAGATAATTCCTTACAGGGGGTCATGGTTGGAGGTTAAATTTGACCAGAACGACCTGATTTATATTTTTCTTGATAGAAGTACCAGAAGAAAGAAAATTTTAGCGACAACTTTTCTCCGTGCGCTTGGCTACGGGACCAATGAAGAACTTCTTAATTACTTCTTTCAGACGGAAGAGGTAAAAATTACATCCAAAATATCCGAGAAAGAGCTTGAGGGAAAAATCCTTGCAAGAAATGTTATAGATGAAGACGCCAAAATAACACTTGCAAAAGCGGGCAGCTCTCTGAACAGCAAGCTTTTTAAAATGTTTCAAGATGGGGAAGTGAAATCTATATTTTTGCTTAAGGGCGCGGCAGAAAATCATCCTGTTTTGAAAATGATAAAGAAAGATTCAACTTCTTCAAAAGATGAAGCGCTTATAGATATATTTAAGAGATTGCGACCGGGAGATCCTGTAAATAAAGCTAACGTGGAGGGAATGATTCAACGCCTTTTCTCTGACAAGAAAAGATATGACCTCGGTAGAGTCGGAAGGTTTAAGCTTAACAATAAACTGGGGCTTCCTCTCACGGAAGAGGGGCTTTCTGCGACAACTCTTGACAACCGTGACATAGCGGAGGCCATTAGATATTTAATTGCACTTCGGGATGGCGTTGGCCATATTGATGATATTGACCATCTTGGTAACAGGAGAGTTCGATCGGTTGGAGAACTCCTGGAAAATCAGTTCAGGGCAGGGCTTGTGAGAATGGAGCGCCTGATAAAAGAAAAAATGACTCTACATGATATTGACGCGGAAGACCGCTTGGTTCCTCACAAGCTGGTAAGCCCAAAATCTCTTTCAAGTGTGATTAAAGAGTTTTTCGGAAGAAGCCAGCTTTCCCAGTTTATGGATCAGACCAATCCATTAGCGGAACTTGCTCATAAGAGGAGGTTAAGTGCCCTCGGACCGGGAGGATTAAGCAGGGAAAGGGCAGGTTTTGAAGTTCGAGACATTCATCCGAGCCATTATGGAAGAATCTGTCCTATACAGACTCCCGAAGGTCCGAATATTGGGCTTATATCTTACCTTAGCGCATACGCGCGGGTGAATGAATATGGATTTGTCGAAACACCATATTGCAAAGTTGAGAATGGTAGGGTTACGGATAAAATAGATTACCTTGCTGCAGATGAAGAAACTGAATGTGTTATTGCTCAGGCTAACGCGAGCGTAGATTCTAAAGGCAAATTTGTCAATGATGGAGTTCTGGCAAGATGTAAAGGAGAGTTTGGGACGATAGAAGCAAGTAAGGTTGATTACATGGATGTTTCTCCAAAACAGCTTATCAGCATTGCAGCGGGGCTTATCCCGTTTTTGGAACATGATGACGCTAACCGTGCTCTTATGGGTTCGAATATGCAGCGCCAGGCAGTCCCTTTGCTCAGCACCGACCAGCCGCTTGTAGCTACCGGACTTGAATCGAAATCCGCAAAGGATTCCGGGGTTCTGGTTGTAGCTGAAGAATCGGGGGTTATAACTTATGTAGACGCGACTGAAATTTATATTGGAAACAAGGTTTATTATCTGAGAAAGTATCTTCGTTCTAATGCAGGGACGTGTTTCAATCAGAAACCCATTGTGAAAAAAGGAGACAAAGTTGTAAAAGGGCAGGTAATTGCTGATGGGCCTGGAACAAGAGGAGGAGAACTTGCCCTTGGAAGAAATGTCCTTTGTGCTTTTATGCCATGGGGCGGATATAACTTTGAGGATGCTATCCTTATAAGTGAAAAGATAGTTAAGGAAGATATTTATACATCTATACACATTGAAGAATTTGACGTGAGCGCGAGGGAAACAAAAATAGGGAAAGAAGAAATTACAAGAGATATTCCGAATATCGGGGAAGAAGCGCTTAAAGATCTTGGAGAAGATGGGATAGTTCGTATTGGAGCCGAGGTTAGAGCCGGCAACATTCTTGTAGGTAAGATTACTCCCAAGAGTGAAACGGAACTTTTGCCGGAAGAAAAGCTTTTAAGAGCTATTTTCGGAGAGAAAGCCGCGGATGTAAGGGATACATCTCTTAGGATTCCTTCAGGTACTGAAGGAATTGTTATGGATGTTAAAGTCTTTTCGAGAAAGGAACGGCCAAGGACTGACGTCCAGAAAAAAGAAGAACGCAGGCTTGTTAAAGCTATCTCAAATAATAAAGCTGAAAAAATAAGCCAGGTAAATAAAGGAAAAAGTGAAGAACTTAATAATCTCCTTTTGGGAAAGACTATTAAGTCAGATGTTGTAAACATAAATACGGGTGAAGTTATTATTCAGGCAGGCAAAAAAATAGTTAAAAACCATGTAAACAAGCTGGAAGATTTAAACTATTCGGAGCTGGATATAACAGAGGAAGATATAAAAATAAGATCCCAAATTAAAAAACTACTTGCAAAGTACGATTACCTGATTGAAAAATTCGAGACAGAAGAGGAAAGAGAACTTGAAAGATTGAAAAAAGGTGATGAGCTTGAACCAGGTGTTATAAAACAGGTTAAAGTATATATTGCCAGCAAGAGGAAACTTGAGGTTGGAGATAAAATGGCCGGCCGCCATGGGAATAAAGG
>JAGLRQ010000166.1 GCA_023136205.1 Candidatus Auribacterota bacterium | reverse complement strand
GCGTTGATAGAAGAAGTAAAAAAATCAAAAAACGTTATCCTTTTTATAGATGAACTGCATACTCTCGTAGGGGCTGGAGCCGCAGAGGGTGCTATAGACGCTTCAAATATATTAAAACCGACGCTTGCCAGAGGTGAGGTACAGTGCATAGGCGCGACAACGATAAATGAATACCGTAAATTTATTGAAAAGGATGCGGCTCTTGAAAGAAGATTTCAGGTTATAAAAGTTGAAGAGCCGTCTGTTGAGGAAACAATTGAGATTTTAAAAGGCCTCAAACAAAATTATGAAAGGCATCATCACGCGGAAATAACAGATGAAGCTCTTGATATGGCGGCAAACCTGTCGGATAGATATATCTCTGATCGGTTTCTTCCTGACAAAGCTATAGACTTGATTGATGAGGCATCGGCACGGGCAAGAATTTCCGCGATGGCAGCAGCTCCTGAATTTAAGGATATGAAGGAAGAGTTGAATAATGTTGTGAATAAGAAGGAAAATGCCATAAAGGGGCAGGCATTTGAAGAGGCTGCCTCTCTCAGGGACCGGGAGAAAACATTAAAAGAAGAAATAGAAAAAAATCGCAGGCAGTGGCTTGAAAAAAACAGGGAAAAAACAGTTCCTGTAGGTGGTGAAGAAGTTGCCCGGATGGTTTCAAAGTGGACGGGAATACCTGTTTTTAAATTGGAAGAAAAGGAAACCGAGAAGCTTCTCAGGATGGAGCAGGAGCTTCATAAGAGAATAGTTGGACAGGATGAGCCGGTGTCTGCTGTTTCAAAAGCGTTAAGGAGATCCAGGGCGGATTTAAAGGATCCTCGCAGGCCTATAGGTTCGTTTATTTTTCTGGGCCCAACTGGAGTCGGGAAGACGCTTCTGGCAAAAGCCCTTGCGGAATATCTATTTGATGATGAGGATGCTCTTATACAGATAGATATGTCCGAATACATGGAAAAATTTAATATTTCCCGTTTGACGGGTTCTCCCCCCGGCTATGTTGGATATGAAGAAGGAGGCCAGCTTACTGAAAAAGTCAGGCGCAGGCCTTACTCTGTAGTCCTCTTTGATGAAATAGAAAAAGCACATCCGGATGTTATGCACATACTTCTTCAGATTCTTGAGGAAGGCAAACTTAGTGATAGTTTTGGAAGAAAAGTAGATTTCAGGAATACCGTTGTTATTATGACTTCTAACATTGGTGTTTCATTGATTGAACACGCGACAACCGTAGGTTTTCATGCTGGAGAAGACAGTTTTTCATATGAGAAGATGAAGAAAAAGATAATGAGTGAGATTAAGAATACTTTCAAGCCCGAATTTCTAAACAGGATTGATGAGGTAATAGTGTTCCATCCTCTTACGAAAGAGAATTTGCTTAGTATAGTAAACCTGGAGATGAAAAGGGTTAAGAAGCATCTGATAGAAAAAGATATAGAGATTGTAGTAGATGATTCAGCGAATAAATTTTTAATACAGCAGGGATATAATCTTAGTCTTGGCGCGCGCCCTCTTAAAAGGGCAATTCAAAAGCATGTAGAAGATTTAGTGGCTGAAGAACTGCTCAGGAAGAAAACTAAACCGGGATCGGTTTATCATGTTTACGCGGAGGATGGGAAGATGAATGTCAGAGTAGAATCTCCTGCCGGAAAAAAACAAGGTTAGATGAAGAAAAAATTTTTTATCAGAGTTATTTTAATAGTTTTTTTCGTTTTGTTAATGTTGTTAATGGGCTTTTTCCAAAGAAACAGATTGGTTAATTTAATAGTTAAACCTATTGTTGAACAGAGAATTTCCGGATTTCTGGGTTTTAATGTGAGAATAAAGAGGATGGCGGGTGGGTTAAGCGAGGGGCTTATTTTTTATAATGTAACTCTTGAGGGAGAGAATAAAAAATTCAAGATATTGTTTAACGCGGAAAAGTTAAATTCAAATCTGAAACCACTTGATTTTTTTATCCCCAGCTCAAAATCACAGAACGTTTTAAATATTTTATCACCCACCCTTTCTCTACGGGAATTGCCGAAACATGAAGAATCTGCTGAACATGAGATTCAAATTGTTTCAGGCCTTATTAAAAAAAGCATTTTTCAAGGATTTAATGTGACTTCCAATGTTGAGAACGGAGAAATCGCTTATTTTTATGAGAATGGAGAATTAAGAGGCAGGCTTGTTCATATAAATGGTTTTGTGGGTTCGAATAACCAGGGTGTTTCCATGTTTGAGTTTACCGGCTCTCACGTAAAAGGGCGCGGCTCCGGAGCCGTTTTAGCATCGGGTCACATAGATGTATTTCTCAATACCAGTGATGTAGATTTTAAAGTAGAGAATTTTCTTTTTTCTGGCGCGCCCAGGCTTTTCGGCTATCTGGAATTCGATTCAGGAAAACTGGATGCAGACTTTAAGATGGAAAATGCCAAAATCAAAAGTGGTTATTATGTCGTAAATGGGGTATCCGGGAAATTTTTAGAAGGCAAAGAAAGATTTAATGGTGTTTCGGGCAAAATAAGTTTTGACACTGATAAAATTACTGTGCATAACATGGCGGGAAGCATTAGGGGAGGCGATTTTAATTTAGACGGCAGTATTACCAGGGGGGACATTGTGATAGTGGATGGATCTGCTGTTATGAAAAAAGGCAATGCGGTTTCTTCCGTAAGTTTTAAAGGCCCTGTAAA
>JAGLRQ010000165.1 GCA_023136205.1 Candidatus Auribacterota bacterium | reverse complement strand
GATGTTATCCATAGAGCCTCGAAGATTTTTGGAGAATTAATAGTTTCTGTGGCTCAAAATATCGAAAAAGACACCCTGTTCACTGTTGAAGAGAGGGTCTCTCTTATTAATAAGTCGGTAAAAGAATTAAAAAATGTTAAAGTGGACGCATTTGACGGTTTGCTTGTTAATTATGCCAGAAAAAAAGAAGTAAAGGTCCTTGTAAGGGGCCTGCGGGTTTTATCGGACTTTGAGTATGAATTCCAAATGGTCCTGGCAAACCGGAAGCTTGCCGAAGATATAGAAACCATTTTTTTAATGCCAAAAGAACAATTTTCTTATGTGAGCTCAAGGATGATTAAAGAAATAGCATTTTTAAAAGGTAATGCGTCGGTTTTTGTGCCTGAAGACGTAAACAAAGCTCTTATAGAAAAGATAAAAAATAAATGGAAGGACACTTAAGCGTTCATTACACCGCAAATGTTCATACGCTTCAAGTAATCCTTTTTAAATAAATCTAATTTTATATAAATTAAGGAGTAAAAGAACAATGGATTTTTTTAAGGGTGTTTTGTCAAAAGTTAAAGCTGAGAAAAGAATAGTGCTGCCCGAGAGTTATGACGGAAGGGTTATAGAAGCCGCGCTGGCTATCCAGGCGGGCGGCTGGGCGGTGCCTGTGGTTCTCGGCAAAGAAAAAGAAATAGGACAAAAACTTAAAGGAAAAGTGGAGATCATTGATATTGAAGCTGATGGCAGAAAAGAAGATTTTATAAAAGAGTATGCCGCATTAAGAAAACATAAAGGCATTAGTGAAAAAATCGCTGAAAAATTTATGAAGAAACCGCTTTTCTTTGGTGCTATGCTTCTCAGGAAAGGATTTGTTGACGGAATGGTAGCCGGTTCAACGGCCACTTCGGCGGATGTTATCAGATCCGCGATTCATGTCATTGGTTTACGCGAAGGAATAAATGTTGCCTCCAGTTCTTTCGCGATGATTGTGCCGGGTTGTACTTACGCCAACAACGGTAAATTGATTTATGCTGACTGCGGGCTTGTTCCTGACCCGAGTGCCGAACAGCTTGCGGATATAGCTATAGCTTCATCCGAAATGTGCAGGATGCTCTATGATGATGAACCGGTTGTAGCCATGCTTTCTTTTTCCACAAAGGGCAGCGCAAAACATAAAATACTTGAAAAAATTATAGCAGCAACTGAGATTGCAAAGAAAAAAGTTCCCGGTTTAAAGATTGACGGAGAACTTCAGGGGGATTCTGCCCTGGTTCCTTCAATCGGCAGGAAAAAAGCGCCTGAAAGCAATGTTGCCGGAAAAGCTAATGTCCTTATTTTCCCTGATTTAAATTCGGGTAATATTGCTTATAAGCTTACCGAAAGGCTTGCAAAAGCTCAGGCATACGGGCCGCTTATTCAGGGCCTTGCCCGTCCGGTGAATGACCTTTCAAGGGGATGTTCGGTACAGGATATAGTAACGGTTGCCGCGATAACAGCTCTGGAAGGAGAATACTTTAAAAAGAAATAAATGAAAAATTTAAAGTTAAGGATAACACAGTTTGAGAAAAGGCCTTACAGGTTTACAGAGGTTCTGGACAGATCAATAGTAGAGGCGTTTGAGGATTTGCCTTCATTAACGGAGGACATAAAAGTTAACGGAGTCGTAGAACTTGCTGGGAAAACAGTTATTGCGAAAGCAGACATTCATTCAGCGTATCAGACACAGTGTGTGCGTTGTCTGGCGCCGATTGATGGAAAACTGGATATACCGAATTTTCAGGTGGTGTTACAGATAGAAAAGGAAGATACAATTGACTTGACAGAGAATATAAGAGAGGATATTATACTTGCGCTTTCTCCCAGATTTTTGTGTAAAGATACCTGTAAAGGACTTTGCCCTCATTGCGGAAAAAATCTAAATAAAGCAAAATGCACCTGTAAAAATAGTGAGCAAGATAACGGCCCGTGGAAAATTCTTGACGGGTTTAAACTTTAAAAAAACATAAAGGGGTAATGTAATGGCAGTACCAAAAAGGAAAACATCCAAATCAAGAAGAAATATGAGACGCTCTCATGACGGCATTAACAATGTTCAGACCGTTGAATGTCCGGCTTGTAAAGCCCCCAGGATACCTCACCGGGTATGTCCCAGTTGTGGATATTATAACGGCAGAAAAGTAATGGACGTGGAGGAAGCTTGAGCATGAAGATAGCAGTTGATGCTATGGGCGGAGATTATGCTCCTTCCGCTATTGTAAAAGGCGCAGTGGAATCTGCCCGGGAAAATACCAGTGATAAGGCAATTATCCTCGTTGGAAAACAGGAAAACATCAGGGAGGAACTGAAAAAATATGATACGAAAAACCTTCCGATAGAAGTATATCACGCTTCGGAAGTTGTTGACATGCATGATTCCCCGGCTGTCGCGGTGAAAAAGAAAAAAGATTCTTCAATAGCTGTTGCTGCCGGACTTGTTCAGAGAGGAGAAGCTTCGGCTCTGGTAACTGCGGGAAATACCGGTGCGGCAGTTGCGGCCACAATTTTTAAATGGAAAATGTTAAACAGGGTTAGCCGCCCCGCTATTGCAACTCTTTTTCCCACGCCTTCGGGTTATACAATACTGCTTGATGTCGGAGCAAATGTTGTATGTAAACCTGTCCATCTTATCCAGTATGCTGTTATGGGAAAAGTGTACGCGGAAAATATAATGGGAATCCGTAATCCAAAAATAGGCCTTTTAAGCGTTGGTGAAGAGTCATCCAAAGGGACAACCGTTACAAAAGAAGTGTATAAATATCTTTATACTGTTTCCGGTATAAATTTTATTGGAAACGTTGAAGGAAAAGATATCTTCTCCAGTGCTGTTGATATTGTTGTAACCGATGGCTTTGTCGGTAACGTGGTTCTTAAATTGAGTGAAGGGCTTGCATCGGCTGTTATGCAGATGCTTAAAAACGAGATAGAAAAAACTCTCATCAGCAAGCTGGGAGCACTGCTTATGAAACCTGC
>JAGLRQ010000164.1 GCA_023136205.1 Candidatus Auribacterota bacterium | reverse complement strand
TTGATTTTGTAAAGGGGACAATTGCCGCGGCTCCGCCATGTCTTATTATATCTCTTTCAGCTGTTCTTCCGTTTTTGATTTTGACTTTCGCGCACTCAAGGCTGAATATCTTTCCTTTGTAAATTTTCTTTTTAGAAATAAGTTTTTCTTTCATTTTTTAACCCCCGATTACTTTTAATTACGAATAACACTAATGACGCGGATAAACAACATAATATTTTTAAGCCGCAGAGTTTTATAAATACTTTTATTTTTTAACTACTTGTGTTTTAACCTTTTTTAATCTTTTCTCTGTGTTCTCAGTATCTCCGTGGCAATCTTATTCTTTTTTTCTTTTTATATAAGTTTTTTGAGTATAAAATTTGGGTTGAAATCAATCTATTTAAATTGTATAATCAGCGCTTTCAATTTGTAAATAAGAGGTTTTTGGTGTTATGGGAATGACGATAACAGAAAAGATTCTTGCTGTGCATTCCGGGAAGGCTAAGGTTTCTCCCGGCGAGTTAATCATTGCGAAAGTGGATATCGCTTTGGGAAATGATATTACCGCGCCGATGGCTATTCGTGAGTTTGAACGCACTCAAGTAAAAAATGTTTTTGATAGGGATAGGATTATTCTTGTCCCGGACCACTTTACCCCCAATAAGGATATTGCAAGCGCCGAACAGTCTAAAATTTTAAGAGACTTTGCTAGAAAATATAAAATAACTCATTATTTCGAGATAGGTGAAGTTGGAATTGAACACGTGCTTCTTCCCGAACAGGGAATTGTGCTTCCCGGGGAACTTATTATCGGCGCTGACAGCCATACATGTACTTACGGGGCGCTTGGAGCATTTTCAACGGGGGTTGGCAGTACAGACCTTGCGGCTGCCATGGTAAACGGCCGGGCGTGGTTCAGGGTTCCCGAAACTATGAAGTTTGTTTATACCGGAAAACCGCGCAAGTGGGTTGGAGGAAAGGACTTAATCCTTTATACTATCGGACAGATAGGTGTTGATGGAGCTCTTTACAGAGCTATGGAGTTTACCGGGCCGGCATTGAAATATATTGATATGGCAGGCCGGTTTTCGATGGCCAATATGGCGATAGAAGCCGGCGGCAAGAACGGAATATTTATTCCTGATGATATAACGGAAAAATATGTAAAGGAAAGAGCTACTAAAAAGTATGTATTTTATGAAAGTGATGAGGACGCGCGGTATGCTGATGTAATAAAAATCAAGGTTGGGGATATTGAACCGCAGATAGCCTGTCCTCACCTTCCGGAGAATACAAAACCCGTGGGGGATTTAAAGGATGTTATCCTTGATCAGGTTGTAATAGGGTCCTGTACTAACGGAAGAATTGAAGATTTCAGGGTGGCGGCTGACATTATGAAAGGGCAAAAGGTTGCAAAATATTTAAGATGTATTATAATACCGGGTTCGCAGAAAGTGTATCTGGAAGCCCTTGAAGAAGGCCTGATCGAGATTTTTATTAAAGCAGGGGCTGTTGTATCTGCTCCCACGTGCGGGCCGTGCCTTGGAGGACATATGGGTATTCTTGCCGGCGGCGAAAAGGCACTGGCTACAACTAATAGAAATTTTGTAGGGAGGATGGGGCATCCAAAAAGCGAGGTATACCTTTCCGGCCCTGCTGTGGCAGCTGCATCAGCGGTTACAGGAAAAATATCTTCACCTGAAGAGGTTTTGAAATGATTTACGTGGGAAAAGTTTGGAAATTCGGAGACGATATAAACACAGATGCGATTATACCGGCAAGGTATCTTAATTCTTCTGACCCTTTAGAACTTGCGAAACACTGCATGGAAGATGCGGATCCGGATTTTGTGAAGAAAATTTCAAAAGGGGATATTATGATCGGCGGCAAGAATTTCGGGTGTGGTTCTTCAAGAGAACATGCTCCGGTGTCAATAAAATTTGCCGGAATCAGCTGTGTTGTTGCGGAATCGTTCGCGAGAATATTTTTCAGAAATTCTTTTAATATGGGGCTTCCTATTTTTGATTCGTTAAAAGCAGCCAGAGAAGCTTCAACTGGCGATGAGCTTGAGGTTGATTCAGAAACAGGGAAGATTAAAAATCTTACGACCGGGAAAAGTTATACTGCCGTTCCTATTCCTGCTTTTATGCAGGATCTGATTTCCGCGGGTGGGTTGATGAATTATGTTGTAAAAAAGAATGAATTTTAACTAGAAGGAGTTTAAATGTGAAGAAGTCTTATAAAATTGCTGTTATACCGGGGGATGGGACAGGGCCGGAGGTTATAAGAGAGGGGCTTAAGGTTCTTAAATCCGCGTCTTCGAAGTTTGGGTTTGGTGTTGATTTTACTGAATTTGATTTTGGGGGAGAAAGATATAAAAAAACCGGAGAAACCCTTCCTGAATCAGCGGTGGAAGATCTCAAAAAATTTGATGCGATATATCTTGGAGCGATAGGCCACCCTGATGTAAAACCGGGGATTCTTGAGAAGGGGATATTGCTTTCCTTAAGATTTGCGCTTGACCAGTATATAAATCTGAGGCCTGTTAAGCTTTATCCCGGAGTATGGACACCGCTTAAAGACAAAAGTCCGGAAGATATTGATTTTGTCGTAGTAAGAGAAAATACCGAAGGTCTTTATGTCGGTATGGGCGGATATCTCAAAAAAGGTACGCCTGATGAGGTTGCCGTTCAGGAATCGGTGAATACAAGAAAGGGTGTTGAGAGGTGTCTCAGGTACGCGTTTGAGTTTACAAAGAAGCGCAATAAGGGAAAAACACTTACATTATGCGGTAAAACAAATGTTCTCACTTACGCGTTTGATCTATGGGAAAGGGCTTTTCATGAGGTAGGGCAAAAGGATTACCCGGAGATTAAGCGGGATTATGCTCATGTTGACGCGACGTGTATGTGGATGATTAAAAACCCGGAATGGTTTGATGTTATAGTTACGGATAATATGTTTGGTGATATTATTACTGATCTGGGAGCTATGATTCAGGGAGGTATGGGTATTGCGGCAGGAGGGAATATAAATCCTGAAGGCGTTTCAATGTTTGAACCTATTGGCGGTTCGGCTCCTAAATATACGGGACAAAATGTTATAAATCCGCTTGCTGCTATTTGTGCCGGCGGAATGATGCTTGAAGTAATAGGAGAAGGAAAAGCGGGATTAAGCATTGAGAAAGCTGTTATGGAAATAACCCCGAAGTTAAAAAGCCTTTCTGCTGGAAAGATGGGACACAGCACGACTGAAGTTGGAGACATGGTTGCTGAGCAAGTACAGTGAATCGTGAATGGTGAATAAATGAAAACATACAATATAGCGATAGCGGGAGTTACCGGAGCAGTTGGGCAGGAGATGCTTTCCATCCTTGAGGAAAGGGATTTTCCTGTGCAATCTATAAAAGGTTTGGCTTCCGAGCGCTCTGCCGGGAAAGAATTTAAGTTTAAAGATGAAAAGTTTATAATTGAACTTCTTGCGGAAAATTCTTTTGAGGGGATTGATATAGCATTTTTCAGTGCCGGCGGTTCTCTAAGCAAAAGGTTTGTTCCTTCAGCGGTTGAAAGCGGAGCGGTTGTTGTTGATAATACCAGTGCTTACAGAATGGATCCGGATGTTCCTCTTGTGGTGCCTGAAATTAATGCTGAAAGTATCAGAAATTATAAAAAGAAGGGGATTCTTGCTAATCCCAACTGTACCACTGCAGTAGCTCTAATGGGAATAGCTCCTATACATAGATATTCGCGCGTGAAAAGAATTGTCGCGTCGAGTTATCAATCTGTTTCGGGTGCGGGAGCAAAAGCCATAAATGAACTTGAAGAGCAGATTAACAGCTGGGTTTCCAAGAAACCTCTGGAAAATAATGTGTTTCCGTACCAGATAGCTTTTAATGTTATCCCTCACATTGATTCTTTTGGCGAGAACGGATTTACAAAAGAGGAGATGAAGCTTCACAACGAGTCCAGAAAAATACTCGGAGATAAAAATCTTTCCGCGGTGTGCACCACTGTCCGGGTTCCTGTATTCAGAGCTCACTCGGTTTCTGTAAATATTGAAACTGAGAAAAAAGTGACTGTGGAAAAAGCGCGTGAACTCATAGAAGCATTTCCCGGAGTTCAGCTTTGTGATGATATTTCAAAAAAAATATATCCGATGCCTTTATACTGGAGCGGTAAAGATGACTGTGCTGTTGGAAGGCTGAGAGAGGACTATTCTGTCAAAAACGGACTGTCCTTTTTTGTCGTGGGTGACCAGATTAGAAAGGGCGCGGCTCTTAATGCTGTTCAAATTGCCGAAGAACTGATTGCGGTTCTTTGAAGAAGAGCTTGAAAGTGAAAAGGATTTGTCAGAAAAATAACTTGCGTAAGGAATGCAGTAGAAATATTAAACTTGTTATTGAGTATGACGGTACCCTTTTTAAAGGCTGGCAGGTTCAGAAAAATAATTTAAGTGTTCAACAGGTAATCCAGGAAACCCTCGGGAAAATTACCCGCCATAGCGTGACTCTTTACGGATCTGGAAGAACGGATGCCGGAGTCCATGCAAAAGCCCAGGTTGCGAATTTCAAAACCTCAGACGCCATAAAGTGTAAAAATATGCAGAAAGCCTTAAACAGCATGCTTCCCGCTGGAGTAGCTGTGTCCGGCGTTGCTGAAGTTGATAAGGATTTTCACGCGAGGTATTCAGCTAAAATAAAACATTACAGGTATCTTATCTTGAACAGGAAAATTCCAACTGCTCTTGAAAGAAACCGTGTCTGGCTTATACCTTATAAGCTTGATATAAAAGCGATGGAAAAAGGTGCCTCCTATCTTATAGGGAAATATGATTTTAAATCCTTCGGAGTTAACCCCAAATATAAAGTTAACAATACCGTTAAGACAATATTTTCGGTTAGTGTTGTAAAGTCGGGTGCTAAAATAAGAATAGATATTATTGGGGACGGGTTTCTTTATAAGATGGTTCGTTCAATAGTGGGGACTCTTGTGGATATTGGCAGGGGTAAAATAAAACCAGAGGACATGAAAAGGATTCTCCGTTCAAAGGAAAGATGTTACGCTTCCAAAACTGCCCCCGCGCAGGGATTATATCTTTATAAAGTTACTTACTGACCGGGTTCGCAAAAAACAATCCACAGAAAATATACTACCGTTGAACTATACAAAAAGACAATAGCAGGCATAACAATAAGAACCCATTTTGGGTCTCCCGGACGTGTTAACCATCTAGATAAGAGTTTAAAAATTCCGCAGTATAAGGCAAATGCTATTGTGTATAACGTTGCCAGTGCTCCGAGTAATGTTGAGGTTAAAAAACCGGCAAACGAAAATTCGGTTAATCCTTTTGAGTAAAAGTAAATTACATAAGCATTAAGCGAGGCCCCGAGATATGATGCGGCCATTGATATAGCAAGAGCTTTCTCCAGATTGGATTTTTTTATTATGAAACCCATAACTAATATAGTACCCGGTATCTAGTATCTTGTGAATCGAAAAAAGACTAAAAACAAACGTTACTTAATATCTGAGTGATATTCCTGAAGCGATTTAACGCCGGCTTCTCCCTGATGATATGCGGTAATACCCTTTGCGGCGGCGAGAGCGGCGGCTACAGTGGTTATATATGGTGTCTTATGTTGTATCGCTGCTTTGCGGACATATGAATCATCGTTTTTGCTTAACCTGCCGGTTGGCGTATTTATAATCAAATGAATTTCTTTATTTTTGAC
>JAGLRQ010000163.1 GCA_023136205.1 Candidatus Auribacterota bacterium | reverse complement strand
CTGGCTAATTCAGTAATATCTCTTCCAAAAGCTTCTACTGCCGTAGCTTTTTTAGAAGGTTTTTGATGAGCAAGTCCCGGTGGGATATGCCCGTTTTTCGGCATATTTATACCGGTATCAGGACTAAAATCCATTTCTACCAATTCACGAAGGATTTCTTCTCTTACCTTATTCAAATCAAGTCCAAGTTTAATTAAAATTTTTGCCGCTATTCCGTTTCCTTCCTTTATCAAACCCAGTAACAGGTGTTCGGTACCAACATATGTATGATTAAGATTTCGAGATTCCTCAACCGAGAGTTCGATAACCCTCTTCGCACTGTTGGTAAGAGGAACATCCCCCGCAACTTTCATTGCCGGGCCGGAACCTACAGACTTTTCTATTTCCAGCCGGACTGTCTCAAAATCAATCCCCATGCTTCTTAAAACATTGAAAGCAACACCGCTGCCCAATTTAATTATGCCCAGCAAAAGATGTTCTGTCCCGATATAACTGTGATTAAATCTATCTGCTTCTTTCCTGGCAAGAATGATTACCTGCCTGGCCCGAGGGGTAAATTTATCAAACATTTTGCTAACCTCTCCTTTTTGAAAATATCTTTTTGATAACCTTCGCTCTACAAATATCTCTTTCCAGATGATTGAGCTCCCTTCCTTCAAATTTCTGCAAATGCGCAGGCTGTGTCTGTATTCTTGAAGCGTTAATTTTAACCGCGGTAATAGTTTTTGACCTGATTATACCTAAATCTATCCCCAGTTTTAGTGTAGAAAGCAACTCTATGGTTTCTCTTGAAGAAAGCATTCTTGCATTCGTTAAAATCCCATAAGCACGTCCAACCCTGTCTTCAAGTCGTAACCTGTTATTTTTCATCAATTTTTCCCTGGACTTGTGTTCATGTCCTATAACTTCTTTTACCATCTTTTCCACATCAACAATTATTTCCTCCTCCGACTTTCCAAGGGTTACCTGGTTGGATATCTGAAAAATATTGCCTATACTCTGGGTTCCTTCGCCAAACGTTCCTCTAACAGCAAGCCCCAATTTACTAACAGCCTGAAGAATCGATGATATTTGCCTGTCAAAAACCAGCGCGGGCAAATGAAGCATGATTGAAGCTCTAAGCCCTGTCCCAACGTTTGTCGGGCATGCCGTCAAATATCCAAATTCCCGAGTAAACGCGAACTTTATTTTTCTCTGAAAATCTTTATCTATTTCCATAGCCAGCTCAAATGCCTCCGGAAGCTGGAAACCCGAATGCAAAACCTGCAGTCTCAGGTGATCCTCTTCATTTATCATTGTGCTTATAATCTCACCTTCCGAAACCACCAGCGCGGTAAACTTCATGCCTCGGGAATGCGCGAGGCTTATCAAATATCTTTCCACCAGCAAAAGCCTGTCAAGTTTTGATAATTCATCAACTCTGACAGCCAACCCTCCGGCAAAATAATTTGATGATTTCACCGGATCGAAAAGGAGCTGATAAATTTTTTCTCTCTGCTTTTCATTCGCCCAGTGACAGAAAGGATTCTTCTCAATGTTTCTTGCTATTCTCACACGGCTGCTAAGAACTGTCCCGGACTCACTGCCTGAATCTGAGAGCCACTTGCCAACATTTTCATGAAGTGTTTCAATATTCATTTATCTTTTGCCTTATTATTAAACTCCCTTATCTTATCTCTGAGAAGAGCCGCGGTTTCATACTCTTCTTTTTTTATACATTCGCTTAACCTGTTTTTTAACTCCTGGACATACTTGCCGGAATCAACTTCCTCCGGAGGTAAACTTTTCTCTGAAACATGCCCTCTATGATAAGAACTCTTGTGTATTGTTTTCAACAGCGGTAAAAGCTGCTTTCGAAAAGCTGTGTAACACTCGCTGCAGCCAAGTTTGCCCCTCTTCCTGAAATCAGTTAATTTCATCCCGCAAAAAGGACATACGACAGACTGTTCCGAAATACCATGCCCAGCCTTGGTTAACCCGGCAAGGAGCTCTGATACATTAAAAGGAACATTCATAATTTCCTTTTCCTTAAAGCACCCCTCGCACATGTTTAACTTAATTATTTTGCCGTCTACAATTTCGGTATAATGGACCGTCGCCTTATTTTTATGACATAAATCACATAACATGGATAACTCCGTATCTAGTCCCCTTCGGGGAGGCTACGCTGCGCTTCACACTATCTAGTAAATAATTTTTTTTAGTATATTTCCTCTCCGCTGGTATTTGTAAGTTTGCCGTAGAGGTTCATGAGTTTTTTTGTTACGCTGCCAGGCTTTCCGTCACCGATAATTCTTTTATCACACTCTATTACGGGAATAATTTCAGCGGCTGTTCCGGTAAGAAAACATTCGTCCGCGTTGAATACATCATGCCTCGACATTACTATTTGTTTAACTTCTATACTATGTTTTCTGGCAAGATCCATAACTGTATTGCGGGTAACCCCCTCTAAAACGCCCATGTATAGAGACGGAGTTAAAAGAATGCCGTTTCTAACTATAAAAATATTGTCTCCCGTACATTCCGCGACAAAGCCGTAGGAATTAAGCATAATTGCTTCGTGAACACCGGAATTAACAGCTTCAATTTTAGCCATTATATTATTGAGGTAATTCAGAGATTTTACCCTAGGACTCATCGATTCAGGCCTGTTCCTCTGAGTTGGAACAG
>JAGLRQ010000162.1 GCA_023136205.1 Candidatus Auribacterota bacterium | reverse complement strand
ACCCAGGCTTTTTATCCTCAGGAGAATGTTTGCCTGCCGCATGCGCGTCCCCGGAAAGCGCATGTATTACCAATACCACATTTGATTTATCATCATTAAGTTTGCCATAGGTTTCATACGCAATTTCCAGCGGAGACAGAGTCCTGCCGCAATCCAGTTTGAAAGAATCAAATCTGCATTTTTGAGTTTTAACCAAACCAACTGACTTTTCAGTACTTGCCAAAGTAACCACCTCTATTCAGTATATCGTATCCGAAGAAAAGTATATAGTATTTCGTGATGCGTATTGCGTTTTTTTTTATATTTTTTTATAATTATCTTACTCAATACTCACGACACATCACGCACGACGCGAAATATTCACTATTCATCGCTTTTAATCCTACGCCCGCGCTTCAACCATCTTCTTTATATCTTTCTTTAATATCTTTCCTGTAGGTGTTCTGGGAAGCTCAGTTACAATTTTAACAGTATGAGGAATTTTATAAGGAGCGAGTTTCCCTTTGCAGAATTTTATAAGCTCTCCGGGCTGCGCGCTAAAGCCCTCCTTAAGCGTAACATATGCAACGGCCTTCTCTCCCCGGCGTACATCCTTAACACCAATTACAGCAGCATCCCTGATCGAAGGATGCTGGTAAAGAACCTGCTCAATCTCCCTGGGATATACATTAAGCCCATGAGAAAGTATCATATCCTTTTTCCTGTCAAGAATGTAAAGATATCTGTCTGAATCTATCTTGCCTATATCTCCGGTAAAAAGCCAGTCCCCCTTGATTGCTTTTGAGGTTTCCTCCGGCTTGTTAAAATAACCTTTCATAACATTTGGGCCCTTGACAATAATCTCACCTTTTTCCCCGCATGAAAGCTCCTTTTCTTCATCGTTAACAATTTTAACATCCACGCTTGAAAGAGGGATCCCCACTGACCCTACCTTTCTTGTCCCGTAAAGAGGATTAACCGATACGACAGGCGAAGCTTCCGAAAGTCCGTATCCCTCCATTAAAGGTAAACCGGTATTATTTTCAAAATTCTTTAATACCTCTTCCGACAAAGGCGCTGAACCGGAAATACAAAACCTGATTGAAAGAAGTTTTTTTACCAGCCAGGGGACCTTCTTCTCACTGAGCAAATGGAATATTTGAGGAATACCAACAAAAGCCGTAATTCTTCTTAAAATTACCGTTTTGAGAACCTTATCAAACGGCCTTACCGACCTTAATATAATAAATGATGCTCCTCCAATCAAAGGTGTAAGCATACAAACAGTCAGGGTAAATGAATGGAACATGGGAAGAAATACTATTACTCTGTCTCTTTTTTTAATTCTAAGGGCTTTTATACAATCTTTTACATTTGAAACAAGATTTCTGTGAGTCAGCATTGCGCCTTTAGGAATTCCGGTCGTTCCGGATGTATATATCAAAACCGCAATATCATCCGGATGAATTTCCGCAACAGTATGTGCCCCATCTACAAAAAGCGCATCAAGTGAAACGAAATCTTTTGATTCCTTGTCTCCTGTAAGAATTATATCGGGAGGATTAGACATGCCTTTCACCGCCTCTTCAACCACCCGGAGGAGTTTATCATCAACAAAAACAACTTTAGCTTTAGAATCTTCGAGAATAAACCGTACTTCTTCCGCAACAAGAAATGTATTAACGGGTATCACCCACGCTCCCGCTTTAAGAATGCCAAAATAGCTTATAACAAAATTCAGGCAGTTGCCCATCATGATGCAAACATGGTCACCCTTGGATATTCCAAGGCGTGTTTTCAGTCCTGTGGACAATTTGTCCGATAGTTCATCCAGCTTGCGGTAGGACACCTTGCTTTTCTCAAACCTGACAGCCGTCCTCCTGCCAAAAGATAATGCGTTTTCCCTAATAAGATTTACAAGATTCGTATCCACAATAAAACAACCTCCATTCAAATTATTTCTCTGAACCCGCGCTCCGCGCTCTTTTCAGTTTCAGAAAAAGTTGCTGAACTCAGAAACGACATTACCCGGCCAACCAGAAACACTGTTTGATATTTTCCAACCATTTTATTGACTCCATCCATATTTTATAACATGTAGAGTAAAGCGCTTTGTAACAAATTAATGCTTTATCTATTGAGTTCACCGCGTAAGTTTTAAAAGACACAGAATCGGATAAAAAACATATAATAAGTGCTAATATTATTACGTTAAATATATAAACTATTACGAGGGAAAGGACTACACCGGGCCCCCGGAAATCTGTCTGTTCTTTAGTTAAAACATATGCTGTAATAGTAAAATGGAATGCCCAGAAAAAGCCAACAACAAATGACATTACTTTCCAATAAGGCTTCACATCAATAAACAGCCCCGCCATAAAATAAACCAGAATTGAGATAATACAGTAAAGAGGAAAAAGATACGGGGCAAGTTCGATTATAAAGTTAGTCTTGGAAACTTTAACGCTCCCTCCCCTTTTACCCATCCTAAAATCCTTGACCTTCCCCCCAAATATTAAAACCCAGATAACATGCACAAGTTCATGAGTGAAAATGTATGTTCGTATAGGCTGCTGTAAAATAGCGTAAATAAGAAGATATAAACCAAAACCCAGCAAAAAAGGCAACAATGTCGTTATATTAAAATATTGAGCAACAGATATATACAACGCTGCTGAAAGCCCGCAGGCAAGCGGGGTAAGAATTACGGCCGATAAGATCTTCAATGTTGAAAAAAATAAATTTTTAAGCCATCTCATAAAAGCGGTATCTCGTATCTGGTTAATAGTATCTAGTTAAAAACAGTGCATAGTATCAAAAGCGGTATTGCGTAATATAATATATCCCTGACCCTACTCCCTATCTCTTAGCTTCCCTTTTCACGACCTTCGCCAATGATTTTTTCAGGCCATGCCTGGTTATGTTAATAAGCTGAACAGTAAGCATTCTCCTCACACCTTTAATTTTAACCGCATTACTGTCCAATACAATTTTTAAAGCAAGAACCTTATCAGACATCAACCTTATTCCTTTTGCAGACTTTCCCACATGTTTCCACATTTTTCCGCAAAACTTTAAAAATTTATCACCCTTTATCTCAAGATTTTTAATATATTGTTCCCTGCTGCAAAAATATATATTGAGGGCTAAGGAAAAAATAAGGTGAACGGGCAGATTGCCTCTCTTTCTCATATGGGCATTAATTGATGGAATCAACCTTCTTTCAGGATCCATACCATTTTTGAAAAAAACCTTAAAAGCCTGTTGTTTGATATATGGATTCTTAAATCGTTCAAGGACTTCTTCAGCATACTTCAGGGCGCTGTCATCAGTCTGCCCGATAGAGGGAACTATTTCCCAAAAAAGCAGTCTCTTCACAAACTCCCTCAAGATATCATCGTCCATCACATCCTGAAAGTTTTTCTTGCCGCAAAGCAGGCCTATCATAGCGACACAAACACTTAACTCATCAAAAATGCGGGTTTTCAGATTGCTGTACGGGGTTAAATCATCCGTATATATAATCTTCCTTAAGGATAACTTATTAAAGGGTATCTCTTTTTTAATATCTTTAGGGCCCTGAATCACCCAGCGGTAATACGGTTCAGCAACATCTATCAGGCGATCCGTATATCCCATCGTCTTTTCAAGAAAAGCCGTCTCCTCAAAGGGATACCCTAAAACAATCCTATCCGTCAAGGTTGAAAGAAAATAGTTGTTTTCATTAACCCACTTCAAAAATTCTTCGCTAAGGCCCCAGTCACTTGATATTTTGAATACTATATCTTTTAACCGTCCCCCATTCTTATCGATATCTTCACATGGAAGAAATATGAGGCCCCTGTCGCCCGCTCCTTCGAAATATTTATATCTCCTGAAGAGAAATGCTGTTATTTTCCCGGGAAAGCTTTCCTGCGGCTTATCGTTTAAACTATCTTTACCTGTATAAATAATCCCGTTTCTGCCTGTGTCCGATATTACAAATTTCAGATTTTGGGTTTTATACAGCGCCGAGTATTTCTCATATTCCAGGTATGGATTTATTGCCTCTGAAATACAGTTAATTATTTCCCTGTTTTGAAAAAGCTTTCCTGAAGAAACTCCCCTTAAGAGGAGCGTATACAAATTACTTTGATTATTTAATTCACTCACCCTTCCGCAATGCCTGGGCTGAATCATTATCACAGAACCAACGGATATATTCTTATTAAGCTCATTTATTAATCCGTCGGCAAACGCCCTTATAAAATTATCGTCACCAAACTGGAGAAAAATCTGTTTCATATATAAAATCTTAGAGGAATTTTGTTATTCAGTGACACTATTAAATTGATTATAAAAACTGATATAATCATCCTTATCAGATGTCTTTCTATATGCTATCGCAGAACGCGGATGTTCATTAAACATTCCTGTAATCATATACGGAATAATATAACCCCACTCAATTTCATTTCTCAATTTCAAAAATTCCGATTGGATTACCTCAAGTATCGGGGCAACGTCAAATTTTGGGTTTTTAAGAAACGCAAGAAGCAGTTCCAGCGGACAATTACCCGCCGCACGGCCAATCCCAAACCTGAACATTATAATAGCTCCTCCCTAAAATTTATTAACGAATAAAATAGTCGAAAGTAAAGAGAATTTTACACGAACTTCATAACTTCTTCAACAAAAGAAACAATTCCATCTTTTATTAGATTAAAATCCTTTTGCCGGATATACTCCTTTTTAAAAATGCTGGAACCAAAAGCAACCCCGGAAGCGCCGGCTTTAAAATAATCTTTTATATTATTTAATCTTATCCCGCCCACTGCCAGAAACTTTATTTGATTGAATGGGCCGTTTAAAGCTTTAAAATACTCAGGGCCGCCACACGAAAAAGAGGGAAAAACTTTTATCATATCTGCTCCTCTTTCCCACGCATTAAAAACTTCCGTGGGAGTAAGCGCCCCCGCAAATATTCCCGTATTTTTCTCCCGGCAGTAATCAATTAATTCCGGCATATAGGAAGGGGTAACAATATATTGAGCGCCTGTATCTATTACTTTTTTGCAGTCGTCAACGCTCAAGACTGTTCCCACACCAATACAAAGAAATTTTGAAAATTTTGCATGCATTTTTTCAAGATGCTCAAACGCATTCGGGGTGTTAAGGGCAATTTCAATATGTTTTAACCCCGCTTCAACCGCAACATTGAATGCATCTTCCATAGGAAAATTATCTTCTCCTCTCACGATACCCAAAACCGGAAGTCTCAAAAATTTTTCTAAAATAAACATTTTATACTCTTATTTGCTTTTTTCTTCATATGTTCCAAGAGTAAGTTTGCCCTTATATTTCTGGCTTGAAAACTTATTGTCTTCTTCCATCACAGATTCTGTAGCCTTTTTAGTTTTAGCCTTGCCAACAGGAGGCTCTCCGACCACATAACCTTTGTTACCCTCTTCAGGATTGAAAGTTTTAACAGCGGTTTCTAAAACAGCTCCAACAGACTTTCCCGTCGCGATAATAAGATTCCCTACACTTTTTACTGATTCAGTGACAACATCATCTTCCGCAAAAGCCGAATTAAAAATGTATAAACTAAAGACTAATAGAACAATTAAGTTTTTCATTTTTCCCTCCTTACATGAGCCCCCTTGGTTTTCATTTTTTATCTCCCGCAAAGCTCTTTATAATTACAGAATTTACAAATATTTAAGTTTTCAATCATCTGAAATTCCTCTTTCGGCAACGGGCTATTCTCCTCAATACCACTGCAATACTCATACATATTTTCGGTCTCTTCCCTCACCTTATCTTCAAAATTGGAAATGTCAAAATCGTTAACATCCGCAATTAACTCACCATACTCATCTCCCAAATAAATAATATGAGCATCGATAGTGTCGACGCCAACCTCAAACTGTTTTGATGCATAATAAACATATCCTATAAGCTGGTTTTTATGCTTAGTAGAATCTCTCTTCCCTGTTTTCCAGTCAAGGACAACCACCCTTCCATTTTTAGGAAAAATAAAATCAACTTTCAGGTAGGCCTTTCCCCCCCCAACTCTGGTCTCTCCATAGCCCGCAGGCTCAATAATCCATTTTTCAGACTCTTTTATGCCTTCGGCAAACAACCAGTTTTTCCACTTGCTCTGGCGAAATGAATCAAGGCAATTTTTCACCTTTCTAAAAAGATCATCGAGCTTTATTTCCTCTTTCTGTTTATAATATTTTTCAAAAAAACATCTCTCTTTCAGCTGTCTTTTACACTCTCTTTCAGAAAAATCTATTAAACTTTTATATTTGGCTTTTCCACTGTCTTTTCTCACCATCTTTAACAATTCAGCTATTACATCATGCGTTATATTGCCAATTTCAAGAGGAATGCTGGTAAGGCGTTTAAGAAAGTTAATCTGGCTTGC
>JAGLRQ010000161.1 GCA_023136205.1 Candidatus Auribacterota bacterium | reverse complement strand
GGGTTAGTTATCCTGAGATGGTGAAAATGGCCGGCGGGATACCTGTGTTTGTGAGGGGAGACGAAAAAGATTATTTCCAGTTAACAATAAGAAATCTCGCGAAGACAATAACCCCTAGGACAAAAGCTATAATAATTAATTCTCCCTGTAATCCCACCGGCTGTATTATGGATGAAAAGATTTTGAAAGAAATAGCCGAATTTGCGATTGAGAACAATATCTTTGTTGTTTCGGATGAAATATACAACAGAATAGTCTATGGGAATATGGAAGCAAAGAGCATTTTGACTGTTTGTCCCGGCCTGAAAGATTTAACCATAGTTATAAACGGTGTTTCAAAAAGTTTTTCGATGACAGGATGGAGGATAGGTTATATGGCGGCACCTAAGCCTATCGCGTCCGCCGTAGCAAGTTATCAAAGCCACAGTACTTCAAATCCTACATCGATAGCGCAGAAGGCCGCGCTGGCCGCGCTTAACGGCGGTTATGAATGTGTTAAAGAAATGGTAGAAGAATTTAAAAAGCGAAGAGATTATATGGTAGATAAATTAAATTCAATACCGGGCATTTCATGCACTAAACCCGGCGGGGCTTTTTATGTTTTTCCAAACATTTCAAGATTTGGCATGAAATCAACTGATTTTGCGTCGAATTTACTCAAAAACGACCATGTAGCTGTTGTTCCCGGCTCGGCTTTTGGCTGGGATACTCATGTGAGGCTTTCATATGCTGTTTCAATGGAAGTGATAAAAGAAGGTCTTGACCGCGTCGAAAAATACGTTAAAGCTTTGTAATCCTGGAAACATTCTTCACTATTTAAACCATTCTGAATCTTTCAGAAACCTGCTTGAAGTTCTTAAGAAAGGGCACTCGGCCGGGGTTAGTGAGATCGTTCAGGAGGCAAAAGGGTCTGTTTATTCATGGCTTTTAAAGTTGTTTTCAAAAAGCATTGTAATTTGTCTTCGTTCCAACTCTGAATGTGAAACTTTGCTTGCCGAGCTTGAATCATACCTTCCCGGTTCAGATATTTTATTTTTTCCCGGTTGGGAAATTTTACCCGGTGAACATGTTTTTCCCCACGTTGACCTTGTCGGGGAGAGAATGAAAGCACTTTTAAAAGTAAAACATTCTAATTCTCCATTCGTAATGGTGACAACCATTGATGCTGTTCAGCACAAAGTAGCGCCCCCGGAAGATCTTTTTGGAAAATTTCTTTCGTTTAAAAAAGAGCAGGTTGTTGATTTCCAATCTACAGTCGAAAATCTTGTCAAAATTGGCTATGGAAGGAACCGGGAGGTATCTTTTAAAGGGGCGTTTGGTGTCAGGGGCAGTATAATTGACATATTTCCTTCCAATTGTGAGTATCCTGTCAGGATAGATCTTATGGATGATTGTGTTGAAACTATAAAGCTTTTTGATGCTTCTTCCCAGAGGTCGTTTAAGGAAATTGACAGTATATCTGTAGCTCCTGTTGATGAAGCAGGGATAGTGGATTATAAAAATCTGGAATCTGTCTTTTCTTATATTCCCGGAGAGGCAATTTTAATTTTTGAAGAAGCCCCTGAACTGAGAAACAAAGCGGCAAAAAATCTTGAATATCTGTCTCACAAAGATTCATCTGAGTTTATGGATGTAGATGATATCCTGTCGATTGAGAGACAGCGGTTGTTCGTTTCTTCTTTCGCGCTCAAACCCGATTCCGCCGCTGAAAAGTTTCCACAGCTTTCACTCGATACGCGTGAGATAAAGTATTATTCCCCGGAAGAAGTTGGTTCTCGGGGTATTTCAGGAAGTAACTTTTCCAGTATGGTTAAGGATTTGAAAAATTGGATAGAACATGGGAAGACAGTATATATATTCGGAAATAATACAGGTGAGATTGACAGGCTCAGAGAGATATTAAAAGAAGAGAAGGTTAATCTGGAACTCATTAATTTTGGCAGGGCGCGCTTGAGAGGCGGTTTTTTTGTCGAACAGGCGAATCTTTTTGTTCTTACCGATCAGGAGATATTCGGAAGGTATAAGCGGCGGCGTCCGCGCAGAAAATATTTTGGTTCAATATCACCTGTTGAGATTGCTGATTTGAACCCTGGTGATTACGTTGTCCATATTAACCATGGTGTAGGAAAATTTCTTGGCCTTTCGGAAATAAAAAAGAACAATATGCCTGTTGAAATGGCTGTAATCGAATATGCCAATAATTCAAAGTTATATGTTCCAATGAGCAAGGTTAATCTTATACAGCGTTACATAGGCTTTAGAGACAGAGGGCCTATGCTGGATAAGCTTGGCAGCAGAAAGTGGCTTATGACAAAAGCTGAAGCCCAGAGATCGATAATGGATTATTCCGCGGAGCTGTTACAGATTCAAGGCGCGAGGGCCGCGAAAAGCGGTTTTAAGTTTTCAAAAGATACGCGCTGGCAGAAGGAATTTGAAGCGTCTTTTATTTATGAGGAGACGCCTGACCAGGAAAAGTCAATAAGAGAAATAAAGGAGGATATGGAATCTCTTGTTCCCATGGACAGGTTAATATGCGGGGATGTTGGTTATGGAAAAACTGAACTTGCAGTAAGAGCCGCGTTTAAAGCGGTAATGGACGGAAAACAGGTTGCTGTTTTAGTGCCGACCACTATCCTCGCGAAACAGCACCTTGATACGTTTTCGGAAAGAATGGTTGATTACCCTGTTTGCATAGAAATGCTTTCGCGGTTTAAAACTCCGTCTGAACAAGGGGATATAATAAAACGTCTTGCGAAGGGCGCGGTTGATATAGTTATCGGTACTCATAGGCTGCTTCAGCATGATATAAAATTTAAGGATATGGGTCTTCTTATAATAGATGAGGAGCAGAGGTTTGGCGTTGCTCATAAAGAAAACCTCAAGAAGCTTAGATTGACAGTTGATGTTCTCGCGATGAGTGCTACACCTATCCCAAGGACTCTTTATATGTCTTTAGCCGGAGCAAGGGATATGAGCACGGTTATTACCCCTCCTGAAGACAGACTGCCGGTTGAAACAATAATTTGTGAATATGGCAATGAAGTTATGAGAGAAGCGATATTAAGGGAATTTAGCAGGGGCGGACAGGTCTTTTACATCCATAACAGAGTGCAATCTATTTCCGGTGTATGTGAGAGATTGGCGCGGCTTGTTCCTCAGGCTAAATTTGCTTATGCCCACGGACAAATGGAAGAGCATGCGCTTGAATCAAGAATGAGAGATTTTGTCGCGGGTTCAATAGATGTCCTTGTTTCCACAACTATTATTGAGTCGGGGATTGATATCCCCAATGCCAACACAATTATTATAGAGCGCGCGGACCGCTTCGGGCTGGCGGATCTTTACCAGCTTAGAGGAAGAGTGGGAAGATTTAAAAGGAGGGCTTACGCTTATTTGCTTGCTTCCGGGGAGAAAGAGATGCCGGAGGAAGTGAAAAGACGCCTCTCAGCTATGAAAAAGTTTTCTTCCCTTGGTTCCGGTTTCAAGATTGCTCTTAAAGACCTGGAGATCAGAGGTGCCGGGAATATTCTTGGGAAAAAACAGCATGGGCATGTGGCGGCAATCGGGTTTGACCTTTATTGTAAACTCTTGAAACAGTCGGTTTCCAGGCTTAAAGGGGAGAAAGTTGTTGAGGCCCCCGATGTGTACATTGATCTGGGGCTTTATCTTAAAATTCCCGAAAGTTATATGGAGGATGAGACTGAGCGTTTAAAAATGTATATGAAGATTTCATCAGCGGTTGATGAAAAGGAAATAAACATAATTGCGGAATATCTGGAAGACAGGTTCGGGAAAATCCCGCGTTCTGTCCAAATCCTTTTAATGTTAGAGGAGCTTAAGTTTATAGCAGCGAGTAAAAAGGTAAGTGTTGTAGAAGCAAAGGAAGAGAAACTCCTTGTAAGAAAAGGGGTGAGGAGATATTCTTACTCTTTCGCGGAAATAGGCCTTGATCCACGTTTCCCTGAGAAAGCTATATCGACGGTAAAAAAGTTGTTGCAGGCACTATAGGGAAATGATAAACTTTTTCTCTGTTTTGTTAAAGGGAAATGGCGCGAAAAAGCGAAAAGAAGATATAAGGGATAGGGATAAGAAATAAAGGAGGCATTGATGAGGCTGGTTATATTTATTGTTGTGTTTTGTATGTTTGTCGCGGCAGGGATTACTTTTTCTGGGACGAAAACAGATGGCGATGAAGTTGTTGCCGGTGAAGAGGAAATAATCGCGACGGTAAATGGAGAAAAAATAACTGTTGGAGATTTTAGAAAAAAAATAGAATTAGCCGTTATTCCTTCCGCGAGAAATGATGCTGATACCCGGAGTCAGGTCTTAGAGTCCATAATTGTGAGCAAACTTGTTTATGCCATGGCGGTTAAAGAAGGTTTTGATAAAAGGCCGGAGATGATAGAGAAGCTTGAAGAAATTAAAGAAGCCATGATTGCTCAGATGTTTGTTGAGGAAAAAACTCTTGCCGATGTAAAAATTACCGATAAAGAGGTGAAAAAATACTATGATGAACATGAAGAAGAGTTTAGCAGCCCCGCGCAGGTAAGAGTTTCGCATATTCTTATTAAATTTGACGAGGATGTAACCGAAGAGCAGAAGAAAGAGGATAAAAAGAAAGCTCAAAAAGCTTTATCCAGAGTTAAATCGGGTGAAGATTTTAGTGCCGTTGCCAAAGAAGTATCAACTTGCCCTTCTTCGGAGAACGGAGGGGACCTTAACTTTTTTGCGAGGGGACGCATGGTTCCTGAATTCGAAGATGTTGCTTTTAGTTTAGGTGTTGGAGATTTGTCAGAAATAGTGGAGACAAGATTTGGATATCATATTATTAAAGTTACCGATAAGAAAGAACAGAAAAAAATTGATTTTGAAGAGTATAAAGACAAAATTAAAGACCTTCTGTTACAGAGGAAACAAGGGGATGTTCTGAAGGAATGGCTTGTTAAAATCAAGTCCGGAGCCGATATTGAGATAAAGCATGATATTATGAAGAAAATGAAGGTTGATTCGGAAGAAAAATAAAATGAAGAAAACAATGGTTATTTTTTTCTCCCCTGTGCTGGCTTTCTGCAGCCTTGTGCTGGTTTTTTGCGGCAGCCCTGCTTATTGTTTCATTTATGACAGGATTGCTGCTGTTGTAAATGATGAAGTAATTATTTCCAGTGACATTAATAAATTACTGAATCCTATATATGAGCAGTACGCGAGAACATATTCCGGCGAAAAACTTAAGGGAAAAATGCTGGAGGCGCGGCGTGAAGCTCTGGATGTCCTGATAGAAAACGAATTATTTTATCAGGAAGCTCAAAAGTACAAGATAGAAGTTGATGAATCTGAAATTGATATGAGGATAAATGAGATAAAGGCCCGGTTTTCATCCGAGCAGGATTTTTTGAGTGCTCTTAAGAATGATAATATGACGGTTGAAAAATACAGGCAGAATATAAGACAGCAAGTAATGATAAAAAGGCTTATCGGTTATTTCATTACTTCCAGAGTGGTGGTAACGCCTGATGAGGTGGAGGAGTATTATAATCACCATCTTGCCGAGTTCCATAGAATTGAACAGGTAAAGTTTGACTTGATTACTTTAAAAGATGTGCCTGGAGAAAAACCGGCTATGGAAAAGGCGGGAGAAATTATAAAACTCCTGGAGGATAAAAAAACAAGTTCTGAAATCGAAGAATATTTTAAGGAAGATGAATATTTACACGTAAAAGAAAACATGGGTTTTTATTCAAAAGGCCACCTTTTAAGTGAAATTGAAGACAACGCGTTTGCTCTTGAAATCGGACAATACAGCAGCCCTTTCGCGATTGGTGATGAAATATATGTTGTTGTTCTTACGGACAAGATAATTGAGGGGGTTATGCCTTTAAGGGAAGTATATAGCGCTATTGAAAACAAGATGATTTTCGATGCGGTTAAGATAAAAAAAATTGAATTTGTCGATGAGCTTAAAGAAAAGGCATATATTTCATATAAGTAGCTTAAAAGCCGTATATCGTATGCTGCCAACCAACCGATAGCTATCAGCAAAAGAAAAAAAGCTGAAAGCTTTGTTTCTCAGGTAAAAACGTGTCTGGAAAACCAATAATTGCCTTTACAATGGGAGATCCCTCCGGAATCGGCCCTGAAGTATGTATAAAATCCGCTTGCGCGAAGAAGGTTTTTTCTGTTTGTACTCCGGTAATATACGGTGATTCTAAAGTTCTGAAAAAAGCAGCGAACCTTTGCGGCAAGAGAATAAAAGTTATTAAAAATCTTACTTCTCTTAAGAAAAATGATGGGAGTATAAAAGTATTTCAGGTTGCTTCCGTGTCAGAACAGCTTGTTATAGGCTCTCTCGCGTCTGATTCCGGGCGTGTCGCGATGGAATGCGTAAGTTCCGCGGTAGAGGACGCGCTCAGCGGAAAAGTTTCAGCAATAGTTACCGCGCCTATTAATAAAGAGGCAATAAAGATGTCGGGCTATAATTTCCCGGGGCACACTGAATACCTGGCTGAAAAAACGGGCGCGAAACATTTTGCGATGATGCTGATAGGGGGAAAGCTTAAGATAGCCCTGGTTACAATACATATGTCACTTGAAAAAGCTTTAAAATCAATAAATAAAAAAGTTGTGTATGAGAAAATTTTAATTCTCAATGAAGGATTAAAATCTTTAGGTGTCAGCAAGCCCAGGATAGCAGTGAGTGCTTTAAACCCTCATGCCGGTGAGGGAGGGAGGTTTGGAAAAGAGGAAGAAGAAATAATTGAGCCAGCGATTGAACAGGCTTTTAAGACGGGAGTAAACTGCAGGGGGCCTTACTCTCCGGACACGGTTTTTTATTTTGCTCGGAAGGGCGAGTATGATGCGGTTCTCGCAATGTATCATGACCAGGGCCTTATACCGGTGAAACTTCTTGCTTTTGATAAAGGAGTAAATATTACACTGGGCCTCCCGATAATCAGGACATCTCCCGATCATGGAACGGCATTTGATATTGCATGGCAGAATAAAGCGTCTTCTTCAAGCATGGAAGCCGCGGCTGTTCTCGCGGCAAAACTCGCTAAAAGGAAAAGTAAAAAAAGTTTTCCGCCAAGCTGCAAAGAACGCAAAAGAAATTTAAACCACAGATAGCACAAATTGCACAAATAAAAACTAAGAATATAAAATATTTATATGTGGTTTAATCTTTTTATATTTGATTTTTGATATTGTATAGAATTTGTATATTGTAATTTGTGTTTTTATTCGATACTCAATACTATATACTCAATACTAAATACTATTTTTTTAATGAATCTATCTGAAGTAAAAAAAATCCTTGAGCAGGAAAAAATATCTCCGTTAAAGAGGTTCGGACAGAATTTTCTTATTGATTCGAATATTGCCAGAAAGTTTGCAGCGACACTTGATTTTGATGAAAAAGATACTGTCATAGAAATAGGCCCCGGATTAGGAGCCATTAGTTCAATTATACTCCAGTCAGGTTGTTCTCTTATAGCATATGAAATAGATAGGACTTTTTCAAAGTTTTTAAAGAAGAAATTTTCATCCTTTGATAATTTTAAACTGATTGAAGGCGATTTTTTAAAAACTGGTCTTTCGGTATTAAGGAAAACTAAAGCCCCCGCGTCTTTGTTTCCAAAGGAAACAGCGGTGGGGGAAACAGCGGCGCAAGCCCCCGCGTCTTTGTTTCCAAAGGAAACAGCGGGGAGGAAAATTAAAGTCATTTCTAATTTACCCTATTATCTTACTTCATCTATAATGTTTGCCTTGATGGAAAATCGGGAAAAGATTTCACAGGCGGTTTTAATAATGCAAAAGGAAGTGGCTGAAAGGGTTGTTGCGGTTCCCGGAACGCCTGATTACGGATTGCTTTCTGTGAGAGTTCAATTTTACTGTAATTCAAAGAAAAATTTTGATATTAATAGAAATGCTTTTTATCCCAGGCCGGATGTTATATCAACAGCGATGAAATTAGAGTTTTTAGGTGAGCCAAGGCATAAGGTACAAGATATTAAGTTATTTGAAAATATTTTAAAGGTTGGGTTCGCGCACAGGCGTAAACAGCTGAGAAAAGCTGTTGCTGAACTGCTCGGAAGCCGGAAAAAGGCTCTGGAAGCAATGGAAGAAGCAAATATTGACTGTACTGTTAGAATAGAAGAACTTGGTATTGACAAGATAACCAGGCTTTCTAACGTTATATATTCGAAGTTAAGGTAAATAGCAAAACATGAAAATTGACAAAAAATTGATTAGGTATCTGGCTCATCTGTCAAGATTGGAATTTGATGATTCCAAGCTGGAAGAATTCACTTCTCAGATAGATAAGATTGTAGAATATATTAAAAAGTTAGACGA
>JAGLRQ010000160.1 GCA_023136205.1 Candidatus Auribacterota bacterium | reverse complement strand
CGAATGTTACACTACCGCTTATGAATATGATAAGGCGGGAAATAAAATTAAGACAATTGACGGCCAAACAAATTCCGCCACCTATGAATACGATGGCTTAGATAGATTATGGAAGGTAACCGATGCAGTAGGTAATGCTGTTACCTATACCTATGATAAGGTTGATAACCTCCTCACTAAAACCGACCCTATGGGAAATATAACAACCCGTGCTTACGATGATTTGTACAGGTTGGAAAGCATAACTGACGCTTTGAACAATGTTATCAGATATGAATACGATAAAAATTCAAACGTTAAAAAACTTGTCGATGCCAATAATCACTCAACCCAATATACCTATGATGAGTTAAACAGGCTGACTGCCACTACTTATCAGGATGGAACCATTAAATCTGCCGAATATGAATACGATTCCATAAATAAAATATACAGCATAAAAAGAACCGACCAGAAAAATCAGGCTATAATCTATGACTATGACTATCAAAGAAATCTTATCAAAAAGACTTACCCTGATACATCAGAGGTAAGCTATACCTATGACGGAAAGGGAAGGCTAACCGATGTTACGGACTTAAACGGAACCATTGATTACGGCTACGATATATTAGGCAGGGTAACCCAGGTAACTTATCCCGACACTAATACGGTGGGTTATGAATATAACGGGTTAGGTTCCCGCGCAAAACTAATATATCCCGACTCAAGTTTTATCACGTACGAGTATGATAAACTTAATAGATTAAAGCTGATAAAGGGCCAGGAAAATCAGGCTTTGGCTGATTATACCTATGATCCGCAGATCAATTTAAGGACACAAAAGAACCTGCTTAATAACACCTCTGCAACTTATACATACAACGAACTGTATCAGATGACCAATATATCCAACCTTAACCCTGCCCTGCAGGTGATTTCGGGTTTTACATACGGCTATGATGAAACAGGTAACCGTAAGTATGTTATAAGAGAACACAATTCAGGCGTGGGCGATGTCTATACCTACGATGATATTTACAGGGTTACAAATGTAAAATATAACGTAACAGACCCGGTTTCAGAATCCCAAATTCCGGGATCGTCAGCCTTTGAATCAGAAAAAACTTACAATTTAGACCCTGCCGGAAACAGGCTCTCTGTAATTAACGGCGGTACTGCTGTCTACATTCCCAACGATATGAACCAATATGAAACTGCGGGCGATACCGCCTATACCTACGATGAGAACGGCAATATGACCGAAAAAATTACGCCCGAAGGGACAATTTACTACACCTATGATTATGAAAACAGGCTTACACAAGTTGTAAACCCGCAGTCACAAATTATAAGTTATAAGTATGACGTTTATAATCATCGGATACAAAAGGATATTGACGGTGTAATCACAAAATATATTTATGACGGCGGTAATGTTATAGCTGAATATGACTCGGGGAATAATCTTATTGCCGGGTATGTTCACGGCTCAAGAGTAGATGAATTAATACAAGTTACCGGTTACCAGCCGCAAGCCGCAAGTTATTATTATCACTATGACGGGCTTGGAAGTGTTACAGATATTACAGATTCATCCGGTAATCTTGTTGAATCCTACAGTTATGATATTTACGGTGAAGTAACCATACGCGATACGCAGGGCGCAATACTCGATACGAGTTCTATTTCGAATCCTTATTTCTTCACCGGAAGAAGGTTTGACACTGAAACAGGCCTGTATTACTATAGGGCAAGATACTATGATCCGAATTTAGGCCGTTTTTTGACAACTGACCCAATAGGCTATCTTGGAGGCATCAACCTTTATGCCTACTGTCACAATGACCCGGTTAATTTCACAGACCCGTCCGGATATTGCGAAGAAGCGCCTAAAGACCCTAAGGATATGACCGATGAAGAGTTGGACGATGAATGGAAGAAACTTAACGATAAGAAAAAAAGCAAAGAAGGGTTAACCCCGGGAGAAGAAGATAGGAGAAAGGAAATTAAAAAAGAACGGCTGAAAATGCGCAAGATGGCTAAGATACCGGGGATGAATAAGATACCGAATTCGAATGATCTCTGGTGGGAATTTAATTTTAGAAAGGCAAAGAAAATTGCGGATGAACTTTTGGAAAAATATCCTGGTCATAATGATATAAATGATGCTAAAAGACATGCTGAATGGAGTAAGCGCATGGCCGAGGAGATAAATCAATTGACTGCTTATTTAGCAGGTATTCTCCACGAATTAGACAATATGTTAAATAATGACCAGTCTTTCGATGAATTGCTTATGGATTTGAATAATAATAGAGCCGGAAGAGAGGCTGCGCAAGAAGGAAGCGCGATAGATCCCACTGATCTTACTACAATAATTCCGCCTTCTAATAAAGGACCATATTAAAAACGACAGGGTAATTTATGCTAAAGATTATTTTATTAATTAGTTGTTTTTTAGTAACTAATGGTTGTTCAAACAATGGCATATCCATTATTGAAGAAATAAAAACTGAATTAGCTATTGCGAATAAGAATCTTGGGGTTGATGAAATTAAGACTATAAAATTGAAGAATACTTTGGAAAAAGGCGATTTGATGATATTGACCCAGCCATATATTGAAAAAGAATCACTTGCAAAATTAATAAAAGATAAAGAATTACTAAATAAAATTTGGGGGGAAACATCTAAACAAGAAGGAATTCATATTTACATAATCAATGGCAATCAAATAAAAACACATGAGACATTGGGACGTTATGTTGGTGTTGACGGTATATTTTATACAACAAACAAGAACATTGCTTTAAAAGTAAAAAAGCTTAATAGGCATAATAGACCTCTCATTATAAAGGGGGTAAAGTGAAAATAGTGAAAATAGGGGCCAGCAAATAGGAAAAATAGGGACAGCGACTATTTTATTGACAGTTTACTTGATAAATATTAATATTTGTATATGCCAAGGACAGGAAGGATAG
>JAGLRQ010000016.1 GCA_023136205.1 Candidatus Auribacterota bacterium | reverse complement strand
AAGCAGTCAAGAGGTTGAGGTGGCGAAGACAGTTGAAGAAAAAGAAATAAAAATTTTGGAACAGGTTTAACAGCCAAAATTAAAAAATAAACGGGAGATTTAAATGCCTACGATTAACCAGTTGATAAAGAAGGGAAGAAAAAGGGTAATAAAAAAGAAGAAGACGCCCGCTCTTAACGGGTGTCCGCAAAGAAGGGGTGTTTGTCTCCAGGTAAAAACCCAGACACCAAAAAAGCCTAACTCTGCTTTGAGAAAAATAGCCAGGGTTCGCCTTACGAATGGCATGGAAGTTACCGCTTATATTCCCGGTGTAGGGCACAATCTTCAGGAGCACTCGATTGTGCTTATTAGAGGTGGCAGGGTAAAAGATTTACCGGGTGTTCGTTACCATATTGTAAGAGGGACTCTTGACACACTTGGTGTAGAAGGAAGAAAACAGAGCCGCTCGAAATATGGCGCGAAGATGCCTAAATAAATTACAAATTAAAATAGTTAAAGCTTTAGATAAGTATGGAGGTAAATAATGGCAAGAAGGCGTAGAGTCGCAAAACGTGTTAGAATGCCGGACTGGAAATACAACAGTGATCTGGTCAGCTGTTTTATAAATAAAGTGATGCTTGAAGGGAAAAAAAGCATAGCTCAATCAATTGTGTACGAGGCTATGGATATTCTTAAGAGTAAGACAAAATCAGAGGATGCCCTTGAATCATTCAAGAAGGCAATAGACAATGTAAAACCCTCTCTTGAAGTTCGTTCGAGAAGGGTTGGAGGAGCTACATACCAGGTTCCACAGGATGTAAGCGTTGCAAGAAGAACAACCCTCGCAATAAGGTGGATCGTGGGATATGCAAGAGCTAAAAAGGGGTCACCAATGGTCCAGAGTCTTGCTATAGAACTTGTGGATGCTCATAACTATACGGGTGCCGCAGTCAAGAAGAAAGAGGATACGCATAAAATGGCAGAGGCAAATAAGGCATTTGCCCATTATAAGTGGTAAAAATCAGCAATTACGAATTTTAAATTGCGAATTGAAGATAAAGAGACACACATACAAATTCAGGGAGTAAAAAAGGTGGCAAGAACTGTTCCATTAGAAAATGTGAGAAATATAGGTATTATGGCTCATATTGATGCCGGTAAAACTACAACTACGGAGAGAATCCTATTTTATACCGGTAAAACCTATAAGATAGGTGAGGTGCATGAAGGCACCGCTACCATGGACTGGATGGAGCAGGAACAGGAAAGAGGAATTACAATAACATCGGCGGCAACAACAACCTACTGGAAAGATAGACAAATAAATATTATAGATACTCCCGGACATGTTGATTTTACTGTAGAAGTTGAGAGATCTTTGAGAATTTTGGATGGAGTGATTGCGGTATTTTGTGCCGTGGGCGGTGTTGAGCCTCAGTCTGAGACTGTATGGAGACAGGCGGATAAATATAATATTCCGCGCATGGCTTTTGTAAATAAGATGGACAGAACCGGAGCGGATTTTGAAGATGCGGTTGCCAGAATGAGAGAGCGGCTTGGCGCGAATGCTGTTCCTATACAGATCCCTGTTGGAGCTGAGGAAAATTTTAGTGGTATTATTGACCTTGTTGAGATGAAGATGTTTTCAAATAAGCTGGATGATTTGGGAACAACGCAGGTAATTGAAGAAATACCTGAAGAATACAAACAGCAAGTAGATAAGTATAGAGAAAAGCTTTTTGAAGCGCTTGCTGAAGAAGATGAAATGATCCTGGAAAAATATATAGAGGGGCAGCCTCTTGAAGAAAAGGAAATAAAGACAGTGTTGCGGAAAGCTGTACTTGATAATCTTATTGTTCCCGTTCTCTGCGGCGCAGCTTTCAAAAATAAGGGAGTTCAGAAACTTCTGGATGCAATTGTTGATTATCTTCCTTCGCCTCTTGATGTTCCTCCTATCAGAGGGGAAGACCCGAAAACCGGCGAGGAGAAGATCAGAAAAACATCTGATGAAGAACCCCTGGCTGCTTTGTCATTTAAGGTGGTAGGTGACCCGCATGTTGGCAAACTGACATATTTCAGGATGTACTCGGGCGTTCTTAAAAAGGGTTCATACGTTTATAATGTTTCAACAGGCAAGAAGGAAAGGGTTGGAAGACTGCTTCAAATGCATGCCAACGATAGACAGGATATTGAGGAAGTTTGTGCCGGAGATATTGCCGCGGCAGTCGGCCTGAAAGATACCGGGACGGGGGATACCCTGTGCAGCGAAGGAGATCAGATTATTTTGGAGTCAATGACATTTCCCGAGCCGGTTATATCAATGGCCATAGAACCTAAAACAAAAGCAGACCGGGATAAGCTTCAGACCGCCATGCAAAAACTGCAGCAGGAGGACCCTACATTTAAAGTTAAGACTGATCAGGATACCGGCCAGACTATTATTTCCGGAATGGGTGAACTCCACCTGGACATTATAAAGGATAGAATGCTTAGAGAATTTAAAGTTGACGCAAGTGTTGGCAAGCCGCAGGTTGCTTATAAAGAAACCATACAGAACATTTCTAAAGCTGAGGGTAAATTTATTAAGCAGTCAGGCGGGCGCGGCCAGTATGGTCATGTAGTTATAACAATGGAACCTCACCAAAGTACTGGAGTTCTGGAATTTGAAAATAAGATTGTTGGGGGTGTTATTCCCAGAGAATACATACCCGCTGTCGAAAAAGGGGTTAAGGATGCCGCTCTTACAGGCGTACTTGGCGGGTATCCTATGGTTGATGTGAAAGTAACTCTCCTTGATGGTTCTTTTCATGAGGTTGATTCTTCGGAAATAGCGTTTAAAATGGCCGGTTCGATAGCCTTCAAAGAAGCCGCAAAGAGAGCGAGCCCAGTGCTGTTAGAACCGATAATGAGTGTTGAAGTTACAACGCCGGAAGAGTTTACCGGCACGGTGATAGGCGATTTAAATTCAAGAAGGGGAAAAGTTAGAGAAATGGAAGATAAAAACAATGCCAGAATAATCCAGGCAGATGTTCCCCTTTCTGAAATGTTTGGTTACTCTACGGTAATTAGGTCCCTTACCCGCGGCAGAGCGAGTTATTCAATGGAACCGGCATGCTTTGAAAAGGTTCCTAAAAGTGTAGTAAGTAAAATTCTTGAGTAGGGAGGGTTTATTATGGCTAAGGAGAAATTTGAGA
>JAGLRQ010000159.1 GCA_023136205.1 Candidatus Auribacterota bacterium | reverse complement strand
GAAGAAAGGTATTTTAAAACAGTTTGTTTTGGAGTAGAATAGTTAATTTGCTGTGTGGAGTGTCCGGTAAATATATAATAAATATAGGAGGAGAAAAAAAGCATGCAGAAACTTACGGAATTTATTTCCCCCGGAAACGTTATTAAACTAAAAGGGTTAGATAGCGAATCTGTAATAAGGGAACTTGCCGGGACTTTTAATAGTTTAAATAAGGATGTAATTGTTGAAAGAACGCTGCGCAGAGAATCAATGGTTTCCACAGCAATTGTTCCGGGAATTGCTTTTCCGCATGCAAGGCTGGAGAGCCAAAAAAGGCTTGCTATTGCTGTTGGTAAAAGCCGTAAAGGTATAGAATTTAATTCCTTTGATAAGAATCCGGTGAACCTCATTTTTCTTGTGGTCTGGCAGCCTTCAACCCCGGGATTGTTTACCCAGCTATTTTCTTCTCTTATAAAAAGCCTTAGAAAACATAGTTTCAGAGATAAACTTCTTTTAGCGAAAACAAAATCCGAAATGTTGGATTTACTCTCTACGATTAAAGTAAGGGTCGTGGAAGAAGCAAATTCTAGTGTTGTATGTGCCGCCTCGGTCTTAAGAAAACTTCAGGAAAGGGAAAGAAAGCGAGTGGGACTGAAGAGGAAAAGCCCAAAACTTGAGAAAGAAATCAGTACTTTACAGTATTATATGAACTCCGATTATCTTAGCAGATTTAACAGATTAATGGGGAGATATGGCACTGCAATAGTAGATGTTGAAGCCGGTGTCTGCCAGGGATGTTTTATGACACTTTCAACCGGTCTCCGGAATCAGATAAAATATGAAAACCACGTCTATGTTTGTGAGAATTGCGGCAGATTTATTGCTTTGAAAGAAAAAAAGTAAACCGGCTCTTATTTCAACCTTACATCTCTCCTTGCAATATATTAATAAAAAGGTTAGAATCCCCTGATATGTTCTGTTTCTGTAGGAAATAACAAGTTATGAAAATACTTCTAATATATCCAAAATATCCGGATACCTTCTGGAGTTTTAAGCACGCTTTAAAGTTTATTTCTAAGAAAGCGGGCCTTCCGCCATTGGGGCTCTTGACCGTGGCCGCGATGCTTCCTGAGAAGTGGGAAAAAAGAGTTGTAGATATGAATGTGTCAAAATTAAAGAATAAAGACCTTAAATGGCCTGATTATGTTTTTATCAGCGCTATGTCTATTCAAAGAGGGTCTGTGAACGAAATAATCTCAAAGTGTAAAAATTTTGGAGTCAAAGTTGTTGCCGGGGGCCCTCTCTTTACTGCCTCCCATGAAGAATTTGATGACGTTGACCATTTAGTCCTTAATGAGGCTGAAGTTACGATGCCGGCTTTTTTAGAAGATTTGAACAGCGGATGTGCCAGACATCTTTATACCTCTGAAGAATTTCCCGGTATAGGGGAAAGCCCTGTTCCGTTGTGGGGGCTTATTAATATGAAAAAATACTACTCAATGAATATCCAGTATTCCAGAGGCTGCCCTTTTAATTGTGAATTTTGTGACATAACAACGCTTTTTGGACACAAAGTACGAACGAAAACCAAAAGCCAGATATTGGAAGAATTGGATAATCTTTATCGCCGCAGGTGGAGGGGCAACGTGTTTTTTGTCGATGACAATTTTATAGGGAATAAGGAGAAATTAAAGAGGGAGATTTTACCTGCTATAATAAAATGGATGAAAAAGAAAAAATATCCCTTCTGTTTTTATACTGAAACTTCAATAAACCTCTCGGATGATTCAGGGCTTATGCGCCTTATGGTTGAGGCAGGTTTCGATACGGTTTTTGTAGGTATTGAGTCTCCCAATGAAGAAAGCCTTGCGGAATGCAATAAGACACAAAACAAGGGCCGTGATTTAATAGCGTGTATAAAAAAGATTCAAAAATATGGTTTGCAGGTTCAGGGTGGGTTTATTGTCGGTTTTGATAATGACCCGCCGTTAATTTTCGAGAGGCTTATTTCATTCATTCAAGAAAGCAGTATAGTTACCGCGATGGTTGGGTTATTAAGCGCTCCCCGCGGTTCTAATCTCTATAAACGGCTTATGAAAGAGGGGAGATTGCTGGAAGAATCTTCCGGGAATAACTGCGATCTTCAAATTAACTTTATCCCGAAAATGAATCGTGAAGAACTTGTAAATGGTTATAAAAAAATTATCAGTACAATTTATTCCCCAAAGCACTATTACCGGAGGGTAAAAGATTTTTTGAAAGAATTTAAACCCTTGCAGAAAAAAGTTTTTTATTTGAATAAGAGTTATCTCGGAGCATTTTTAAAGTCAATATTCTTTCTGGGGATAGTCGGTAAGGAGCGGGTTCATTACTGGAAACTTTTTTTCTGGTCTTTATTCAGGCGGCCGAGGCTTTTTTCAATGGCAATTACATTTTCAATTTTTGGATTCCATTTTCGAAAAATTTTCGAAAAATTACCGGATTTCACGGTAACGGAATAGTAATAAACTAACCATTATCTCTCTCCAGGCTAAGTTCCTCATGATAGGCTTAACAGGTATTGGTTCTGCATCTTTTTACTTGACAGAAGAGGAATTTTTAGTATTATTACTACTATAATGATAGTAATACTAGTGTAAGGAGTGGTTGATGAAAATGTCGACGAGAGCGCGGTATGGCGTAAGACTAATGTTTGAATTAGGCCTTCGTTATGGAGGGAAACCCATGTTTCTTAAGGATATAGCCAGAAATGAGGAGCTTTCAGAAAAATATCTAAGCCAACTGGTAATGCCTTTAAAAGCGAGCGGCCTGGTAAACTCTGTCAGGGGTGCCCAGGGTGGATATCTCCTGGCAAGGCCTCCGGAACAGATTACCGTAAAAGATATTGTCGAAATTCTCGAAGGAGACCTGGCTCCTTCGGATTGTTCAAAGGACAATTCATTGTGCGCCAGGTCCTCTTATTGTATAACAAGGGGTGTATGGGAAAAGCTTGAAAAAAGCATTTCTAAAACATTAAAATCTATAACCCTAAATGATCTGGTCAGCAAATTTAAGAAAGAAAAAATAAATAGGGGTGGAAAATGAAAAGAATATATATGGATTATGCGGCTACGACACCAACAGATCCTGAAGTTATAAAAGCGATGACCCCGTATTTTAATGAGATATGCGGGAATCCTTCCAGCCTTCACTCTTTCGGGCAGGAAGCAAAACATGCTGTGGAGGAAGCCAGGGGAGTCATTGCTTTGTTTATTGGCGCTGGTGGTGATGAAATAGTGTTTACCAGCGGCGGAACAGAAGGTAATAACTACGCGCTAAAAGGAGTTGTAAACGCGAATATAGAGAGGGGAAATCATATAATTACATCGAGTGTCGAACATCATTGTGTTACAGAAACATGCAAGTTTCTGGAAACGCGGGGATTAAAAGTTACTTATCTTCCTGTAGACAAGTATGGTGTTGTAGATCCTGAAGAGGTAAAGAAGGCAATAACGGATAAAACAATTTTAATTTCAATTATGCACGCGAACAATGAAATTGGAACGATTGAGCCGGTGGCGGAAATCGGGAAAATAGCAAAAGAAGCAGGTGTTTATTTTCATACGGACGCGGTGCAGACATTTGGGCATTTGCCAATTAATGTGGATGAGCTTAATGTAGATTTATTGAGCGCGTCCGCTCATAAATTATATGGGCCTAAGGGAGTAGGAATGCTCTACATAAGGAAGGGGACTAGAATCAAGTCATTTATGCATGGGGGTGACCAGGAGAATGGCAGGCGCGCGTCTACGCATAATGTTTCGGGAATAGTTGGTTTTGGAAAAGCTGTTGAATTGGCGAAGGAAAGTATGGAAAACGAGGCTGTAATTCAAACTAAATGGAGAGACAAGTTAATAAAAGGTATTCTTGATAAAATAGAATCTTCAAGGCTTAACGGACATCCGGTAAAAAGGCTGCCGAACAATGTTAATGTTTCTGTAGAGTATATAGAAGGCGAATCCATGATTTTGAACCTTGATATGGAGGGGGTGGCCTGTTCAACCGGCTCTGCCTGTACTTCATCAAGCCTTGAGCCTTCACATGTCCTACTCGCGATAGGCTTGCCTCACGAGATTGCCCACGGATCTCTAAGGTTTACGGTCGGCAGGTTTTCTAAGGAGTATGATATAGATTATGTTCTTGAAATTTTGCCGAAAATTGTGAGCAAACTTCGCGCGATGTCGCCGCTTTATAAGAAGGAGAAAATCTAATGGTCGATATAAAAAATTACAGTGAAAAGGTGATGGAACATTTTAAGAACCCGAGAAATGTTGGTGAAATTGATAATCCGAGCGGGATAGGGAAGGTAGGGAACCCGATATGCGGCGATATAATGGAGCTTTATATAAAAGTTGAAGGTAATGTAATTGTTGACGCGAAATTTAAAACTTTCGGGTGCGGCGCGGCTATTGCTACCAGTTCTATGGTTACAGAGCTTGTTAAGGGTAAAACGGTTGAAGAAGCTTTGCAAATTTCAAATAAAGCCGTTGCTGAGGCTCTTGGCGGCCTTCCCCCGATCAAAATGCACTGTTCTGTTCTCGCGGAGCAGGCTTTAACTTCGGCGATTGAAGATTATAAAAAGAAACAGGGGAATAAATGAAAAAGAAGGTTGCAGTTGCTATGAGCGGCGGAGTTGATTCTTCCGTTGCCGCTTTCTTACTTAAAGAAACAGGCTGTGAGGTTGTCGGTATTACAATGTGCCTTGGGGTTAAAACCCCGGATGATAAAAGAGCCGAATGCCGCGGAAAAGAAGCAATTGACGATGCAAAAAAAGTTTGTGGCCGGTTAAAGATATCTCACCACGCGATGGATTGCTCGAGGGAGCTGGAAGAAAAGGTAATCAAACCATTTGTTGAAGAGTATCTCAAAGGCCGGACTCCCAATCCCTGTGTCAGTTGTAATAGATATTTAAAATTTGGAAGCCTTTTAGATAAAATAAAAGTAATGGGATTTGACTGCCTGGCAACCGGGCACTACGCGAAAGTTGAAGATGGAATACTTAAAAAGCCTAAAGACGTGGAAAAAGACCAGACATATTTTCTTTATTATATAAAAAAAGATTCACTTTCATCGATATTATTTCCTTTAGAAGATCTTACCAAAAAAGAAGTAAGGAAAATTGCAAGGAAAGCAAACCTGCCGGCTGCTGAAAAACCGCAAAGCCAGGATATATGTTTTATTCCCGAAGGGAACTATAAAAATTTTATTATGACAAGGGTTAAAGATATTAAACCCGGAGCTATCCTTGATCTGGAAGGCAACCTTTTGGGAGAGCACAGGGGCACGGTTTTCTATACTATAGGGCAGAGGGAAGGGCTTGGCATAGGGGGAGGCAAGCCCTTTTATGTAGTTTCAACAAATCCTGATAAAAATCAGGTTATAGTAGGAAACAACAGTGATTTGAATTCGCGCGGTTTAATTGCCGG
>JAGLRQ010000158.1 GCA_023136205.1 Candidatus Auribacterota bacterium | reverse complement strand
AGGAAGTGACTCGCCGGTTAAAGAAGCCTCTACCGTCCTGGTGTTTTTTGCTTCAAGAAGCCTCGCGTCAGCAGGAATTCTATCGCCCTCTTCCAGGAAAATAATGTCTCCGGGCACTAATTCTTTCGCGTGTACCTGCAGTAATTCTCCGCCCCGGAAAACCTTCGCGTGAGGCACAATCATCCTTTTTAAAGCCTGAATTGATCTCTCTGCCTTATTTTCCTGAATGAAGCCTATTATGGCATTAATTAGAATTACAGCTAAAATTACATAAGCATCAACTACATGACCGATGAAAAATGAAATGCCGGCGGCAGCAATAAGGATATAAATTAGAATACTATGAAATTGCTTAAGAAAAATCAGAACAGGATGTTTAGCTTTTTTCCCACGTATTTCATTAGGGCCAAAATCCTGTAAGCGGGCCTTTGCTTCTTTACGCGAAAGTCCGTCTATCTTAGAAGATAATGTCTTCAGCACTTTTTCAACAGGTTCTGAATGAAATGAATTATTTAACATCCGCGTCATTTAGGCTCCTTTTCTTCTGCCGAAGTTCTCTTCTTGTAATCATGTTAAAGGCATAATAATTTTCGATGATTAAAAATAATATCTCACCCTGAATTCAGCTCTGTAATCATTTTGTTTTTCTCCATACTCACTGTCACTTTCACCGATCAGAAAGCTGGTTTTCAACCGCAGTTCCAGATTTGTAATACCTGTGTAAAGAAACTCGGGTGAAAGAGAAAAACTTTTATCATTGACATTAAAAATTCCTGTTAAGGAAGGAGTAAAATAAAGAATATTAAAGGGTTCTTTCTGGCTGACGCGGGCGTAAAGATAATCTTTCATCGGATTAATTCTTCCATAGTTCCCTTCTGTAAGATTTAACGCCTTTCGCAGGCCGCTGTCATTTCCTGAAGAAGCATATGCTGCATATGCTGTATTGATAAAAGAAAAATAATCTTCTATCTCCCCATCGTTAAATCCTGTGCCGTTATGGTAGTATTCCACAATAAATGTTGTGTCCAGTTTAGTCAGATATCTGATCCCGAAGAGATAACTATTCGCGTCATACTCCTTAATAAAAGTATCGCCCGCGCTGTTAATAAATTTCTTCTCGAAATTATTAATAAACGCGAATTCGCCATGTATCTCAAAGTTTGTGGTGATATTTCTTGAGAAATCAAAACCAAATCTTGTAGTTTTGCTGCCGCCGGCAAGTACCATAAAATCAATATCAGTATCATACAGCAGAAGATACAGTTTCCCCGCGAAATTCACATGATCCGTCTCCCCGAAATCATCATTGATATCATCATAAACGGGAATTACGGCAGGAGTAAAAGATACCGTCTTTAATGGCCCGGAAAAACTTTTAATATAGTCGGCAGACAGGCTGATAAAACCCTCAAGGGCAAGTTCGGGATCGTCAGGATTTTTTGTTCTATCAACAAACGCGGCCGGCGTCCAGGCATATCCTTTGCCCCATTTCAGTGTTTTTTTCCCGACATTAATGCTGAAAGACGAGGAAGGCTTAACGGAAAGATATCCTTCAAAGATGCTCGTTTTATCCGACCAGCCGAGATAAGACTGTTGTATATCCGCGTTTATTTTTGTGTAGAGTTTCGCGATACCCTTTTCATAGCTCCCATCAATTTGAAGCGCGGCATTATACTCCTGGCCTATATCCCCCTCGTCTTGATCATATAATTTTAGCTTATGTAAAACCGCATCCTTGTCAAACCCGAGAAAAACGGGACGAGCTTCAACATAACCTCCGAAGCTATACGGTTTTTTCTCTATTTCATCCAAATCAAATATATATTCAGATTCGGCAAAAATTAACCGCGGGAAAAGTACAATCATAAAAACAAACAGGATCAATAATCTCATTATCTTAATGAGTCCATATTCGGCATAAACGTTAAAGTAAACACCTCATCATTAAATTTTTTCTCTTTAATCTTCGCGAATATCATAACCGATTTATAATCTTTATAAAGAGGGCTATCCGTTTCGATAACAGAGGGCCTGACTATACCACCCCCAAAATCTTTAATCTCTTTGAAATAAAGAGTTTTAATTAACATTAAATCCTCTGTAAGGCTCTCGATCTTTGAAGGCAGCATATTATCTCTATTCACCCACATCTTCAGTTTGTCATAGGCAACAGTATTTGTTTTTGCCTTAAGATGCAGAAGATATTCATCGCCATTTTCCTCAACTTGCTCTACATTGTATTCCGAAGTATAATCAAGCCGTAATATATCCGCATTATTGAATACTCCCCCAACCACCGACTGAAGACTTGTTATACGAATCGGCTTCCCTACATTGGGAATATAAAGCCACATGTTCTCATCAAGCCTCAATGTGCTTCTCCCCTTTTCACTTGCGGGTGAAATAAACATAGCCGCCACTTTGTCTTTCCCCTTTTTTACGGTAAAAAGCACAAACTCTTTCCTGCTCCCATCGGGCTCAATATTAATCAATTTTTTGTAAGATTCGTAAGATTCAGGATTAAGGTTCCTGTCAACCTGTTCCAGCAGTTCATTACCGTCTGCCGCGTAAGCCGGAACCGCTAATATCAGTGACATGAATACAAATAAAATTTTAACCATATCATTCCTCCTATACATGCCTTAAGGCTTTAATCGGTTCCATACGCGAAGCCTTGAAAGCAGGCTGAAGGCTTGCCAGTACAGACACCATTATTACTATTGTTGATATAGTGAAAATGTCCGTAAAATTCACCGTTGGTTCCAGAACAAGTCCTGTCTGCCTCCCAAAATCAAAGGTAATCCTGGAAATATTGAGAATATAAATAATCGATATGCCGATAACATTACCAATCAGCGCCCCCAGGACTCCTAAAGAAAATCCCTCAATAAGAAACATGGAAAGAATTTTCTTCGGCAGTGTACCTATCGCAGCGATAGTGCCGATTTCCCTTACCCTCTCATATACCGCCATAATCATAACATTCATGATGCTGATCAGCACGATGGCTATAAGCATCAGTTTAATTGAGAATGTCATAAGATCTATCATCCTGGCAATATTGTAGAAGGGCGATAGTTGTTCCCATGTATGCACCTCAAATACAGGTTTGCCAGCTTTATTCAATTCCTTTAAGAAGATGTTGTTAAGTTTGGTGTGAACGGCATTAAGGTTAACAAAATTATTGATCCTCAAAGCTATTTCACTTATTTGAACCTCATCCATCCTGAGAACCTCGAGGGCGTCATCAATGTGAATATATCCGTCCCTGCCCCCGGGGCCGGTCGCGCTCTCAAGAATACCGCCGACCTTGAATTGTTTCCCGTTAACCGAGCCGTCCTTATTGGTGGCTACAACAACGATCATATCACCTATTTTAACTTTCATTCCTTTCGCGAGCAGTTCGGGAACAAGTATTTCTCCCTTTGTTATCCCCTTTTTACCCTCCATTATTCTTTCCGGAAAGAGCGGAACGGTTTTTATCTCTTCTTCGGGATAGACACCGTTAAGTCTTACATTCGCGGTCTCAACAAAATTACTGAACATTCCCCCGAACTTTATCCTCATTGAATATGCTTCTATCTCAGGAACATCATTTATAGCTTCTTTCACCTTTCTTACAGCTTGCGTTCCCATGCTCTTTGTTAGAGGCAGTGTATCTATTGATGCCACATAACCCTTCTGGTGGATCTGTATATGTCCGAGAAAAGAATCAGTGATCTGGCTGACCATCATATGCTTAAACGAACCCGACAGGGCTATAAATACAAGCACAAAAACAACCCCCATGGTAATTAGTGAAGCCGTAAGAAAGGTTCTTCTTTTGTATCTCATGAGATTTCTTATGGCAATTCTCATTAGGTTAAACATGACGGGCTCCTCCTTTGGCACTTTTTCCGGCAAGTTCACCGTCTTCCAATGTATAGATGATTTCAGCCTCTCCAACAACCTTCTGATCATGGGTTGAAAAAATGAAGCTTATTCCTGACTCATCTTTCATCTTCTTCATAATATTTATTACCATATACGCGGTCTTGTGATCAAGATTCGCGGTCGGTTCATCAGCCAGAACCAGCTTTGGCCTGGTGACCAGGGCCCTTGCTACCGCTACTCTCTGTTTCTGTCCACCTGAAATCTGGCCCGGATATTTATCCTTCTGTTCGATCATTCCCACCGAATCAAGCAGAGATAAGACCCGGCTTTGCCTTTCACCCGCGGGAGTATTTTGAACCATGAGAAGCGGATACTCTACATTCTCATATACACTAAGTACGGGAATAAGATTAAAATCCTGAAATATAAATCCAATGTTTTTGCCTCTAAAATCAGCGGCGGACTTTCCCCCAAGCTGAGAGACATCTGTTCCTGACACCCTCAATACTCCTGATGTAGGCGTATCAAGGCATCCGATAAGATTCAGCAGTGTCGTTTTTCCGCTTCCCGAAGGGCCCACAAAAGATATGAAAGATGCCGGGCCTATTACAAAACTTAAATCTTTGAGCGCGTCAATCGTTATTTCGCCGCTTATGTATTGTTTTGATAAATTTTCTGCTTCTATTAAACTCATCTTACCTCCTATATTAGCCGGTATTGTAGCATAGTGGAACGTGGGATACAACGGTTAGGATAAATATAAAAACAATAATTTCATATCGAAAAATGCGGACGACTGTTGCCGTTTTTCCGTTTTAATATCATAATTTCCCTTTGACACAATCATAAAAATTATCCAAAATGAAATAAAGGATGATCTCTTAACTATGAAGATATATGTTGCTATACCGGTAATGGATGAGCCGGAATGGTTATTTCGGTGTCTTGATGCTCTATCCGCGCAGGACTATACGTGTTTTGAAGTCTGGATATGCGTAAATCAGCCTGAAGAGTGGTGGAACAACCCTGGTAAACAGCAGTCCTGCGATAATAACCGGCAAACTTTAAAAAAATTAAGCGGCTATAACGCTGTTACCCTGAATATCATTGATAAAAGCAGCCCGGGTTGTGGATGGGCCTGCCGTGCCGGCGGCGTAGGCCGTGCGAGAAAAACAATCATGGACACGATATGCGGTGAAGCTGAAGATGATGATATTATTGTAAGCCTGGACGGGGACACATTAACTGAAAAAGGATATTTTTCTTCACTTGCCGAATCTTTTGGCAGTAACGGCAGTATCGCGGGAATTTCAGTTCCATATTTTCATAATCTGGTGTCCGATGAAAAAATCAACCGGTTAATTCTACGCTATGAGATATACTTAAGATATTACGCGATCAACCTGTGGAGAATAAACTCCCCATACGCCCCGACAGCACTTGGCTCCGCTATAGCTTTTCCGGTATGGGCATACCGCCGTGTTGGCGGAATGCCGCCGCGCGAAAGCGGTGAAGATTTTTATTTTCTCCAGAAACTTCAAAAAATGGGAACTATCCTTTCCTGGATCCCCGAAAGGGTGCATCCTGCCGCGCGTTTTTCTGAACGCGTTTTATTCGGAACAGGCATCGCTCTTCAAAAAGCCAGTCAGAAAGGATGGGCAGCTTATCCAATTTTTTCTCCGGATTTATTCGATAATATCGGAAAGACAATCGCTCTCTTCCCACAGCTTTTCAAAAAAAATATCGAAACACCGATTTCTCCTTTTTTAAGGGAAAAATTCCATACCGATGATCCGTGGGCCCCTTTGCGAGAAAACCATCATAACGTTGAACAGTTTATACGGGCATGCCACGAACGGTTCGACGGCCTGAAAATCTTCCAGTACCTGCGTTCAAATAATTCGGGAAAAACCTGCACAGAAGAAGAATCTCTGCTAGCATACCTTAAAAAACATCATGGCAACTATATCCGGAACGGAACCGGCGGAAAAATTGTAAAAAAACTTCTTTTTCCCGATATAAATAAATTCTGGAGTTTTGAGAACGCGGATATCCGGCAGATTGATGCTGTGCGGTGTATTCTTTCCGAAATCGAAAATTCATACCGCTATCAAAATTCAAAAAAACTAAAAAATAATTATGAGAAAAACCCAAAATAAAATCGATATGCTATGTATTCTGGGATCGACGGCAGTGGGAAAAACACATCTGGCGGCCGCACTGGCAAAAATTCTTGGCTCTGAAATTATCAGCGCCGATTCCCGCCAGGTCTACAGGGACATGGACATTGGAACAGGTAAAGACCTGGATGAATATTGTATCAATGGAGAAAAAATTCCTTACCACCTGATAAATATAGTCGATGCCGGATATGAATTTAACGTGTTTGAATATCAGCAGGCATTCCTGAAGGCTTATCAGGAAATAAAAAACAGAAAGGCTCTGCCTATTCTCTGCGGCGGTACAGGGCTGTATATTAACGCGGTGTTAAGCGGATACAAGCTTGTAAAAGTTCCCGAAGATAATAAACTCCGTGATAAATTACGGGACAAAACAGATACAGAGCTTATTGTTCGGCTGTCCGGTTTACGGCCGCTGCACAACACAACTGACACTATGAATAGAAACCGGCTGATACGAGCTATAGAAATAGCCGAACATTCCGGGAAACCGGAGATTGATGAATTCCCCTGTATTGAAACCAGGACTTACGGCCTCCGGCTCGAAAGAAACGACCTTAAAAAACGAATCGCCGCAAGGCTTAAAAGCCGGCTGAAAAACGGCATGATCGAAGAAGTTGAAAGGCTTTTGAAAAAATTAACGCCTGAACAACTTGAATTTTACGGGCTGGAATACCGTTTCGTAACAAAATACGTTAGGGGCAGGTTAAACCGGAATGATATGTTCCAGAAACTGAACTCGGCCATTTATCAATTCGCGAAGCGGCAGGAAAAATGGTTCAGGAGAATGGAAAGAAACGGGATAAAAATCATCTGGCTCGAAGCAAAAGACCCCACGGACAGCCTCGTCAAATATATTACACACGGACTTAAGTAAAAATATTAACTTTATGTATCCAGATCTTCCAAAAAAATTTCAACCGCTTCTTTGATCATATTCCAGTCCTTGCGGTTTTTGAAAGGGAGTTTTTTATCCCGTTTCCAGTCGCCTTTCTTTTTGTGCCACCGGTAAAAACAGATCTGTTTTTTATCGTGGTCTTCCAGGAGTACTATGGCCGACCACCATCCGAGAGCCCCGTTCTTTTTAATGGTCTTGTACCTCAATACTTTCAGGGATCCGCTTAGAGGCAGCTTTTCGTCATCTGTTATTTCTAAATTTTCATCATGGATCATATTTCTTCCCGCCTTTCATTTTAATATTATACCTGAATCAAATATAAAAACAATTGTTTTATACCTTCTTAATAAATTAATGGTATTCCCAAATTTTAATTGACTTGATTATCAACCTTAAGTAATATCGGGTTTAAAATAAACTGAAGAATATAGGAAAATAGCGGTTATATTACAACAAAGACAAAGGGGCTGAATGATGAAGTTAAAAAAAATATTTTACCTGAGCGTGGTTACTGTACTGGCAGCAGCGGGATGGAGTTCTTTAACATACGCGGCCAATACCACAAAACTCATCGGCTGCGGGCCAATTCAACGCGCCATGGGAGGAACAAGTGTCGGCCTTCCTTTAGATGCAGGCGTTACAATAACAAACCCGGCGGGCATATCAGAAGTCGGCAGGCGCATAGATCTTGGAGTTACATACATCACAGCTAAAGTTACTTACCGTGCGGCCAGCAATGCCGGCCTGGTTACAGAAAATAATAAGAGCATTACTTCAGATACTCCTCCTTTTATTTTACCCGCTTTTGGTATTGTCCTTCCAATAAATGACCAGTTTACATTCGGTTTAGGAACCTACGCGGTTTGCGGAATAGGAACTGACTACGAAAGTAATCTTTATAATAATATAACTTATGTTAAATATACTTTTCTGAAATTCGCACCGGCAATCGCATATTCTTTTGAAGATAAATTTTCGGTTGGCATTGCTCCTAATATCGGCTACGCCACGTTGGGTTACGAAGCCGGCCTAACTACACAACAATCCCACCATGATGACGCGGCCTTCGGATTCGGCTTTACTATCGGTGCTTTGATAAAACCCGTAGGCCTGCTATCTCTGGATTTGCCGGAAGATTTCGTGACTTTAGGTGTTGCTTACGAAAGCAAACAAAGATTCCCTGATTTTGAATATAATACCGCGTTGGGCAAAGATAAACTTGAACTTGATCAACCTCAAAGTTTTGCCGCGGGAATAGGCTTAAGGCCTACTGAAAAACTCCGTCTCGCTTTTGATATATCCTGGATAGATTGGCCTCAGGTAATCGGGAAAGATATGCCTGTTTATACAAAAAACAGCAGTAACGCTTCTTTATGGAATGTAGATTGGGACGATCAGGTCATATATAAATTCGGAATTGAATATGATCTTATAGAAAGGATTAAGCTCCGCGCGGGATACAACTATGGGAAAAACCCGTTAAATTCAACCCGCGCCTTTGAAAATATTGCTTTCCCGACTATTGGAGAACATCATATTACAGGCGGAATAGGAATTGATGTTACGGAAGCGCTCAGCGTTCACTTTGGCTTTATGTACGCGCCGAAAGTGTCTTTAGATATGTCAAATACCGCGCAATTCATAAATAGCGCTAACATCGAGGTATATCAGTATTCCATTGACACCGGAATTAGTTATAAATTCTAATTATTTATATCTAACCTTCATTACTACAATTAAAAGCGTCAGGACAGCCATGGCCGCGTTAGTCAGTATTACGGGCAATGATTTTATCAATATTCCATAAATTAACCACAAAAACACACCCAGGGAAAACAGGGAAAATGTTATTAAAGATAAATCCCTTGTATTTTTTGTCCTGAAAATCTTTATTACCTGGGGCAGAAAAGAAATTACACACAAACTACCCGCGCATAATCCGATTATCAAAGGTGTCATTTCAATAATTCCTTTATCTTGTGGAAATACCAGTGTAAGACAGCCGCGACACTTCCTGCTTTTTCGGACAACCTATCATCTTGAATACATGGTGTAAAGGAAAAGTGATATTGTGATATTACAAAAAAGCATGGTAGAATTAGTAAGTCCCGTACATACTCAAAACGCCAGCGATAAGGCCCCAGGCAACAAATCCAACTATACCTCCCATCGTAAGAATAAGGACAGGTTCAATGAGTGAATTCATACGTTTAACATAAGTCTTCAGTAATTTCTCATGTATCTGAGCAACTAAACTCAAAGTGTTATCAAGATTACCTGTTTCTTCACCTACGGCTACCATCTCAGCAACAATAGGGGGAAATATAAATGAACCTTCTCTAATTGGTGAAGATAAGCTTTCACCTCGCGCGACCTTCTTCTCCATTATCTCCATCACATCCATAGCCGCTTGATTCCCGATAACATTTCGAACTGTTCGCAAAGACTCTAACATACTTACACCACTGCTCAAAAGAGATGATAAATTTTTTGCAAAGCGAACTACTACTGAATAAATGAAAATAGGGCCAATAATCGGGATTCTTACTTTGAGCCTGTCTATCCAATATCCAGGCGTTTTAAATTTACCTAAAATGAATAATCCTGTAAATACCGCCGCTACGGAAGCGGTGATACTTTTCCAATGGTTTTTAAACCAATTTGTAGCGTTGATCAAAAACTGCGTATTCCAGGGCACTTGTCTACCTCGCACGCTTATAAAAGGCATAAATTTGGGTATAACAAACCCTGCTAAAAAAGTTACTACAATAATACACATCACAACTACAATAGCGGGATAAATAAAACTTGTAATAACCTGAGTCCGAAATTCTGATTTTTCTTCAAGATAGTCAGCTATGCTTTCCAAAACAATATCCATCGTCCCCGAAACCTCTCCGCATTCAATCATATTAACAATAAAAGGGGTAAAGATTCTTTTGTGCTTCCTCAAAGCATCAGCAAAAGTAGCCCCCTCTTCAACACTGGTTAAAACCTGTTCAAACAGTTTTTTTAATTTTGTTTTTCTTGTCTGCCCGGACAATATCTGAAGAGAACTAGTTAAAGTAACTCCTGCCTTAATAAGAATAGAAAACTGGCGAAACATCATAACAATATCGGAAGAAGTGATAAATTTTAAACAACCGAGAAATGAAAAAAATGATGAATCTTCCGAATTTTTAGAAATCTCGGACTGTTTTAAAGAAGTTATAATCTTGCCCTGTTTACGAATAATACCCGCGGCTTCAGAAACATCAGAAGCTTCAACTACATCTGAAATTTCTTTCCCATTATTATTTAATGTAGTATAAAAAAACCTTGGCATTTTTCTCCCGCTTCACGTTTAATATCCTGGTAATTTACAGCTTGTGACTTGTGCCCTGTTCTCTTGTGCACTTTAGTCAAGTGCCGTAGTCCGCATTACCTCTTCCGGCGAAGTAATACCTTTCTTTGCCTTTAAAAAACCATCCTCTCGCAATGTTTTCATTCCATAGGATACAGCCACCTCTTTTATCCTCTCAGTAGGGGAATTTTTGATAATCTCTGTTTGAATAGGCGCATCGATCGTAAGCAGTTCGAAGATACCTGTACGGCCTTTATAACCTGTTTTTTGGCAGTGCTTACATCCTTCAC
>JAGLRQ010000157.1 GCA_023136205.1 Candidatus Auribacterota bacterium | reverse complement strand
CCGTAAGTTTTAAAGGCCCTGTAAATGGACTTTCTATAAAGGGATTTCATGGAGGAAGTTTAAATGATGAATTTACTGAAAATTTCTCGTTTTCTCTAGTTGCACATAGCACGGAACTTACAGATAACGGTTTAAAAATAATGGCCGATGAAGGCATGTTTTTGCTTGGGAACGGAGGGAAGGCGGATTTAAGCGGAATTATACTGGCTGAGATGGGGCATATAACACTGCAAAGTTTAAATGCTATGGAAAATCTTCTTATTGAAGGGAATATTTATTTTGCCGAACAACCTGAGATCGATTTGAAAGTTGATTTCAATGAAACGAAGATAGAGGATATAAAGAATTTGCTCAGGCCTGATTTAAAAAAAAGCTGGTTTGATGATATTCCCGTGTCAGGAATTGTAACGCTCAAGGGGCATATGGAACAATGGGAAATGAACGGTGATATTAAGCTTATTTCCAGGTTTGACAAAATGAGGATAAAAGGTTCCGCATATGCTCAAGACGGAAAGGTTAAGATCGAGAAAATCACAATTGATGATAAATTGGAGATAAAAGGATATTGGGGGTTTCGTCCGGACGAAAGCTTTTCAATCGAATTTATTTCTAAACCTGTAAAGTTTTCCGAATACAAACTTTTTTTTAATCCCGGAAGCAGGAATTTTTTCGATGATACCACAATTGAAGGAAACGGAAAAATATATGGAAAACGTGATAACTGGAATGCGGAAGGTAAGTATACAGCAAAGTTAGAAAATGGAGTTGCCGGGATAGTCCTTGATGTTAAAGATCATAATATCAAGGTGACTTTGAGCATTGATGATTTGAAATATCATTCTATTCCGGTTAAAACGCAGCTTGATATTACCGGATATCTCAAAGCGGAAGAAGAAAGCAAAGGCCATTATATTGATGACATGAAAGTAGAGTCAACCTTTTTAAAGATAGGGCCTTTGATATTTGATGATGTGGTTGGGAATGGCAGGGTGAAAGAGGGAAGAGTTACAATGGATTCTTTAAGCATAGATAAATATATAAAATTAACAGGATATTTTGATTTTAATATTCCCGCTAAGATGGATATGCTGTTTGAAATCGATGGTTTTGAATTGGCTTCCATAAGAAAACTTGCGACAGAACCTTCGGGTGTGATTTACGGGGGAGTTGTTAGCGGCGATATTCATTTGACGGGAAGCCCTTCCTATATTTATACAAAGGGAAAACTATCAATCAGAGATGGATATGCCGGGAAAAATAAAATAGAAGATGTATATGTTAATCTGGACGGCGCGGGTTCGATAATTGATCTTCCCAATTCAACAGCGCTTATAAATGACAGGAAAACGAAAATTGTGGGCTCCGTAAATCTTGAAGAAGGAAACATTTTTAACAAGATTGAATTTGAACTGCCGGAAAGAAAAGTAAGCTGGCATAACAGGGACGCCAGCCTGAATATCTGGGAACAGTAGCAGAGGTATAGCTGAATGAAAATAAAAGCAGATGTTTTCATAATTATTGGGTCAAAAATAGTTAAGCTTTTAAAACAGCTTGGGGAAGCTACTCTTATGCTGGTTGATACTATTTGGTGTATGTTTACTTCTCCGCCGAGAAGGGATATTATCATTACCCAGATGAAAGAAATCGGGGTAATGTCGCTTCCTGTAGTGCTTTTAACCGGTATGTTTACAGGGATGGTTCTTGCTGTCCAGTCATATTATCAGCTTTATCAATTATCAATGGAGACTTCGATAGGGATCCTTGTAGGGCTTTCAATGACTAATGAACTGGGCCCTGTTTTGACCGGTCTTATGGTAGCAGGAAGGGTTGGCGCTTCAATGGCCGCTGAACTGGGTACGATGAAAGTTACCGAGCAGATTGATGCTTTAGAAACTCTTGCTACAAGCCCTATAAAGTATCTTGTTGTTCCAAGGTTTATCGCATGCGTGCTGCTTGTTCCCATACTCACTGTTTATTCCATTTTTATAGGCATTGTCGGGGGCTATATCATCGGTGTGAAATTAATGGGTATAAATGCTACCTTTTTTATAAAAAATATGCTTGATTATACTGACAACTTTGACCTTGCGAATGGGATAATAAAAGCTTTTTTCTTTGCGATAATAGTTGCCATAACAGGCTGTTATAAAGGATTTTCGGCATCCGGCGGAGCAGAAGGAGTAGGAAAGGTAACGACACAAGCTGTTGTCGTTGCGTGTATTTCAATATTAATATCGGATTTTTTCCTTTCGATAATACTGTTTTAAATTGACGGAAAAACCTGTAAATTATGATCGAGATTATTGATGTACATAAAAATTTTGGAGAGTTAGAAGTTTTAAAGGGTGTTAATCTTAGCGTCAAGCGCGGAGAAACAATAGTTATCATTGGGCGCAGCGGATGCGGGAAAAGCGTTCTTCTTAAGCACCTTATTGGTATATTAACCCCGGATTCGGGAAAGCTGCTCTTTAATGGTGTTAATATTTCTCAGATGAAAGAGAATGAACTTGTTGAACACAGGAAAAAATTCGGGATGCTGTTTCAGGCAGCTGCTCTTTTTGATTCATTGAGCGTTAAGGAAAACGTCGCGTTTGGCCTCAGGGAACACATGGATTTATCCGAGGAAGAGATTGATCGGATAACAAGTAAAAAATTATCTCTTGTAGGCCTTTATGCTGTCGAAGGGAAGAAACCTGCTGAACTCAGTGGAGGAATGAGAAAAAGAGTGGGGCTTGCAAGGGCATTCGCCATGGATCCGGCAATAATCCTTTACGATGAACCCACTACCGGGTTAGACCCGATAACCTCGGATGTAATTAATGAATTGATTGTAAAAATTAAAAAAGAACTTCATGTAACCTCTTTCGCCGTGACGCATGATATGAAAAGCGCTTATAAAATAGCGGACAGGATTGCTATGCTTTATGATGGTAAAATTATTGAAAGCGGAACTCCTGAAGAAATACAAAACACTTCTAACCCGATTGTAAGACAATTTATTGCCGGCAATTCAAAAGGCCCTATAACTGAAAAGAATTTGTAATTTCTAATGAACTATGGAGATAAAAGGATGCAGAATAAAAATTTGGAATTTAAAGTAGGCGTTTTTGTTGCAATAGGTTTATTGGTATTGGGTTTTATGATTTTGAAGCTTGGTAACAGAGAATTTAAAGAAACCTATAAGATTATAGGCCTTTTTGATTACACCGGTGGTGTCGTAAAAGGAGGCCCTGTCCGTTGCGCCGGTGTTGAGGTAGGAAAGGTGGTAGACCTTATTCTTGTAACTGAGGGCCTTGCGAATGACGAGGTTTCACATGTTGAAGTTGTTATGGATATTGCTGATGGAGTAATTTTAAGAGATGATGCGCGTGTTTCAATCCAGTCTTACGGGATACTTGGAGAAAAGCATATAGAGTTTACGCCCGCGGAGAAAATTGATCCTGCAGCTAAAATTTTAAAACCGGGAGACAAAATTAAGGGCATTAATCCGGTTGTTCTGGATGACCTTGCAAAGGAGGGCCAGGAAATATTTAAGTCGCTTCGCGGTGCTGCCAAAGCTATAGAAAAAGTTCTTTCGGACCAGAATGTGGACAATATATCGGAGACAATTTCCAATACCAAAAATCTTACCGCGGATATGAAGGTATTTATTAACAGACTGGACAATCTTGTGGCTAATAATGCGGAGGATGTTACAACGTTAATATCGCGGCTCAGTGATGGTTCCGCAAAATTCAAAGAAACACTTGATAATCTTGACAGTATTCTTGTTTCAGTGAAAGAGGGCCGGGGAACTGCGGGAAAATTGGTGGTTGACCCGGAACTTTACAATGAACTTACTGCTCTTATCAAGGATCTTAGGAAGTATGGCATTTTTTATAAGGGCAAAGGGCAGAACACTTCAAGGTCGAAACATATAAAGGGCTATGATTCTGGTGATGAAGATAAAGATATGGGAATCAATAGAGGTTTTATACGTTAACAGTTATAAATGAGTAAGGATGGAGGTTGTGAATGTTCAGCAATAAATGTTATTTTTATTTCCTTTTTTTTCTGGTGGTTTATAGTTTTAATGTTTTTGCTGATGTTGTAAAGCTTAAGGGCGGTGGAAAATTTCAGGGCGAAGTTACATATGCTGATGATGAAAAGCTCGAAATAAAAGTAAAAACAGGGATTGTGGCAATTCAAATTAACAGGGTGTTGTCAATTGAATCGAGTGAACTTATTGAAATTGAAAATCTGCTTTCGGATGCCCAGAGGGAGACAAGGCCTGAGGAAGCACTGGAAATTTGCAGGATTGCCAACGATAAGCTTCAGACGTTTAAAAAAGTTTACCCTTTAAGTACCGCTGGAATAGTAGAAGATGTTGAAAAGCTTATGATCAAAGGCAGGTCTATCATTGCCCAGATAAAAGAGAGGATAAAAAGCAAAAACCTTGTCCTGTATCACGGAAAATATATAAGCGGGGACCTTAAGGACCTTATTGTAAACGAAGAAAAAGAGCGTGCAGAGAAGAAAAAGCGCAAAACTGTGGCTGTTAAATATTTTGAAGAGGCGAATCGATTCGCGAAACAGAAGAAGTATGAACAGGCTATTGAAAAGTTTAAAAAAGCTGTTGAAGAAATGCCGGATGTTGTAGGGCCGCATTACAATCTTGCCAATCTTTATGAAATACAGCAGGACTACGGCAATGCTCTGGAAGAATATCAGAAGGTGGTTGCCATGGAGCCGGCAGCTCTTGACGCGTATGTGGCACTGGGGGAAATTTACAGGAAGATGGGCAAGATAGAAAAGGGGATAAGTATTCTAAAACGAGCTGTTGAAATAATCCCGAACAATGTTGAAGCCAGGTATAATCTGGCAATGTTTTATTTGAATATCAGCGATTATAACAATGCGATTTTACAGTGCATTGAAATTGTTGCTTTAGACCCGGATTATACTCCCGCGAGTATACTTCTCGGGAGGATATATTTTCAGCAAAAAGCATACGATAAAGCCGCTGAAGCTTATGAGAGGGTTATAGATAAAAACCCTGATTCCGAAGAGGTTCATCATTTACTGGGGACATTATACAGAGCCCAGGAAAAATATACTAAAGCTATAGAGGAGTATAAAAAGGCTCTGGAGATAAATCCCGCGAACAGCGATGCGAGAAATTCAATTGAGGATCTCAAAATTCTGGAAAAAATAACACGTATAACAAAGGATTAAGTTATGACACTGTGGATTGTTAGAATTTGTTTTTGTATGTTTTCAGCTGTTGTCGGGTGGGATTTTATTCCGACAGTTTTAAAGGTGGGCCCGGTTATAGGGGCTGCGGCGGGTTTCGTAGTCGGAGTTGTTATTATCGCGATTGAACTTGGATTGAAAAGGTTTTCTTTCAGGGGAATTGCTGCCGCTATGATAGGTTTTATTCTTGGCGCTGTTGTGTCAAACCTTGTAATAAAAATTTTGTTCAATCCTGATTTTGGATTTACTCCGCTATCGGGATACCAGAAATTAATAATTACCATGATTTTTTGTTACATCGGGGTAATGTATGTTTATACGGGAAGGGATGAAATCCACCTTATAATTCCATATGTGAGATTCAGCAAACAGTCTGAATCCCGGGGGTTTGTAATTGTGGACACCAGCGTTATTATTGACGGTAGGATTGCTGATATATTACAAACCGATTTTATAGATGAAGTACTTGTTATTCCCCGTTTTGTTTTAAAAGAACTTCATTCTATAGCCGATTCTTCCGATGATTTGAGGAGGCAGAGAGGGCGCCGTGGATTGGAAATACTTAAAAAAATACAGGAAAGCTCTAAAGCAAAGATAAAAATTGATGATTCTGATTTCCCGGATATTACGGAAGTTGACCATAAGCTTATACGCCTGGCAAAGATAATGGGCGCAAAAATACTTACAAATGATTATAACCTGAACAAGGTAGCGGAGATTGAAAAAGTGAAAGTGCTCAATATTAATGACCTGGCAAATGTTGTTAAAGCAGTTGTTTTGCCGGCTGAGAAAATGAAGATTACTATTGTCAGGGCGGGTAAAGAAAAGAACCAGGGTGTCGGATATCTTGATGACGGAACCATGATTGTCGTGTCTGAAGGCAGGCGTCATGTTGGTAAGAAGGTAGATGTTGAAGTTGTAAGTGTACTGCAAACCTCGGCCGGGAAAATGATATTTGCCGACATAAAGCAAAGCAAAAGGCATCATCAGAAGTGGGAGAATGCCAAATTATGATGACGGCGGCCATTATCGCGGGCGGGGGTTTGGGCAAAAGGATGAAAATCCCGGGGGGAAAGCAGTTTTTTCGCGTTGGCGGAAAACCCATGATGCTTTATGCAATCCTGCCTTTTGAAAGGTCAAACTTGATAAATGAAATTATCCTGGTTGTTCCATTTGATAAAGTGGAGCTGTGTAAAGAAGAAATTGTAAAAAAATACAGTTTAAAAAAAATTAAAATTGTTGTTGGCGGGGGGGAACGTCGGCAGGATTCGGTGTTCATTGCTTTGAATTCGGTTTCTGAAAATATGGAGTTGGTTTTAATCCATGATGGCGTTCGTCCGCTTATAGGGAGGCCTTTAGTAGAAAAAGTAATAGAGGGTGCGCGACAGTATGACGGTGTTGTGCCGGCGCTGAAAATTATTCCTACGGTTAAAGAAACGGATAAAGATGGATATGTGATAAAAACTTTAGTTCGTGAGAATCTTGTTGAAGTTCAGACCCCTCAGGCATTTAGATATGAAATACTCAAAAAAGCGTATAAATATGCAATGGAAGAAAATATATCAATTACAGATGATTCTGCTGCCGTTGAAATGGTGGGCGGCAGAGTCAAAATTGTGGAAGGTGATTACAGGAATCAAAAGGTAACGTTTCCGGAAGATCTCGAATGGTTGAAAGTATGTATGGGGTTGGATTAAGGGGAAAATTCCAGACACGTTTTTGCGGGGATAATTATTATGATAAAAGTTGGACTAGGTTATGATGTTCACGCGTTTTCCAGGGATAGGAAACTTATCGTAGGAGGTGTAGAAATACCCTATGAGATGGGTCTTATGGGCTATTCAGACGCTGATGTTCTGAGTCATGCTGTATGTGATGCTTTGCTGGGCGCGGCAGGGGAAGGTGATATCGGTAAGCATTTCCCGAACACGGACGAAAAATATAAAGATATCTGTAGCCTGGAACTGCTTAAAAAGACAGAAAAACTTCTTAAAAATAAAAATTATGAAATAGTGAATGTGGATTCAGTTGTT
>JAGLRQ010000156.1 GCA_023136205.1 Candidatus Auribacterota bacterium | reverse complement strand
CACAAAGAACCGGAACTACCCCTATCTCAAGTAAAAAGGAAGCAACCGCCGCCACCAGATCTTCGTCGCCATAGACAACGGCCTTCTTTTCAAACATATATTTGTGCCCGTCCACATACGAATCTACCAACCGGCCGCGCCTGAGGCGGTACTTATCCGGCATTTTTCTGCCGCTGAGCATTTCTAAAAGTTCAAAAAGCAAATCGGTTAACCTGATACCAATCGGCAACCCGAGAGAAAACCGCTCTACAGAAAAACGCTCTTTGAGAAAGGTTCCCGCCGTATCTTCCTTCTTGAGGCTATGACCGAATTCAATTACCCCCAGTGAACCTCCCAGAGACACAATTTCATCAAGTGAGGTGCCGCCCCGCTGTATCTTTTGATACTCCGTCCACGATCCGCCGTCTAAGGTCTCTGAATAGTCAGGCAGGATAACACTGTCAAGGCCAAAATCACTCATCACCTCTTTCAGATACCGGATATCCGCGGGTGAAACCAGCCCTGGGAAAATTCCTATTTGTCTAAGCCTGTCCTGTTTCGATGCCAGGGTCGAAACAACCGCGCCTACTGCCGCGTGAAAACCATCTATATGAGCCCCCGCATAACTCGGCGTTGAGACATGGACAATTTTTGGGACAAAATCAGATGACTGTTTTAAATAAAATTCACGCAGAATTGCCGGCACATCATCACCTATGGTCTCACTCAAACAGGTGGTTGCTACACCTATAAGTTTCGGGCCATATTGTTTACAAACATTCTTAAGGCCTATCAATAAATTATCTCTCCCGCCAAAAATAGCCGTCTCTTCGGAAAAGTTGGAGGCCGCGATGTCAAGCGGTTCTCTAAAATGGTTAATGAGATAACGGCGTATATAGGTCGAGCATCCCTGAGAACCATGCAAAAAAGTCACCGCATCCTTAATGCCCCGAAAAACGAGGCTTGCTCCCAGCGGAGCGCATAACTTGCAGGAATTTCTAGTGGCTGTATAAGGTTTCTGTGCTGTTTTCATTGCTCACCTCTCTTTCTCTCCCCGCGGGGGGTAAATTGCCAGACAGGCGTTGTTACCGACGAGTAAACCTCGCGGGCAAAGTTAAGCATTCCCTTAAAACCAGCCAGCTCTATTTTACGCTGATGATTGTGGTCGCAAAAACCAATACCGAGCTTATAAGCCAGATAGCGTTCTTTGACTCCCCCAATAAAAATATCGACATCTTTTTCCAGTATAAACCTGGACAATTCCAGAGGATTGGCATCATCAACGATTATTGTTCCTTCCCCGCACATCTCTTTCAGGCGTCTGTAATCATCTTTATTGCCCGTTTGCGAACCTACTACGACAACCTTCATTCCCAGATAATCAAGCGCTTTTATCAGAGAGAAAGCCTTAAAGGCGCCGCCGACGTAGATAGCGGCTTTTTTTGCTTTAAGTTTTCTTTTATACTGTTCCAGAGGCAGTCTTATGTCTTGGACTTCGCCATTAACTAATTCGTCCGTGCATCGAAGCATTTCTTCACTTTTAAAAAAACGTGCTACTTCATAAAGGGCATTTGAGGTATCCTCAATGCCAAAATACGAGACGCGGGTAAAGGGGATCCCATAGCGCTCTTTCATTATTTTCGCCAGAGGCATCATCGAACCGGAACATTGAACTACGTTGAGTTTTGCCCCGTGCGCTTTTTGTATATCCGCAACTCGCCCGTCTCCGGTTACCGTGGAAACAACCTCCACTCCCATCCGGCTGTAGTAATCCTTAATTAGCCACGTTTCCCCGGCAATGTTGAAATCACCAAGAAGGTTGATACTAAAGGGCCCGATATTCTCTGTTGATCCGCTTCCGACGAGAGCCGCCAGCGCCTCACATGCCGCGCGATAGCCATCTTTTTTTGTCCCCTTAAACCCTTCCGAATGAACAGGAAGAACGGGAATATTCTTCAGGACGCCTACCCGCCTGCATACTGAATCTATATCATCTCCGATAATCCCGATAATACAGGTAGCATAAACAAAAGCCGCTTCCGGTTTATATCTGTCAATGAGTTCGCATAAAGCGCTATAGAGTTTTTTTTCGCCTCCGAAAATAACGTTTTTTTCCTGAAGATCCGTCGAAAAACTCAAACGATGCAGTTCGCGCCCTGACGATAAAGAACCTCTGATATCCCATGTATAAGCGGCACAGCCAATGGGCCCGTGAACCAGGTGCAGCGCATCAACTATCGGGTACAATACTACGCGGGAACCGCAGAAAACACACGCCCGCTGGCTGACAGAACCGGCAACAGTTTTCTTCTCGCACTGCATATTAAAGGGGCTGTCCATAGATTCCTTACCCCCGTAATATATTTGTTCTTTTCTCTCTTTTAATATTTTTATTTCATCCATCTCGCCGGACTACCTTTTTTACATTACAAGCTCAAAACTTTCCTCAGGCGCGTCTCTGTCCTGCCTGTCCATAAGCGCGCTCAGGATATTTTCCAACATTCTCATTGCGCCTCTGTATCCTACTGTTGGAAAGTAACTATGCCCGATTCTGTCAAGTATGGGAAATCCCATTCTTATAAACGGAGTATCTTCATCCCTTGCAATGTACTTTCCATACGTATTTCCTATAAGTAAATCAACCGGCTCATTCTTCATCCATTGATGGAGGAGAAATATGTCGGCATTAGCGCCATTCTTTACCTTTGCTTCGGGTACCGTATCTTTAAGTACCTCTTTTATCCTCTTTCCAAACTCTTTTCCGGGTGTGCCGCTGACAATATAAACGGGCTTCATATCGATATCAACAAGGAACTCCGTAAGCGCGATCAGATGATCCGGGTCACCGAAAAGGGCAACCCTTTTGTTATAGAAATACTGCTGCATATCGGTAATAATATCAACAAGCCTTCCCCTTTCATCCGTAATTGATGCCGGCACATCAACATCAGCGGCTCTGCTGAGAGCAACAATGAATCTATCAGTAGCTGAAAGCCCTATGGGGATATCAAGCGCTTTGTATTTCACCTTGCACTTATTTTCAAGTTCCTTTGCCGCGGCTTCCGACGCGAAATTGCCAAGGGCAAGGGTGTATTTGCTCTCACCGATGCTTTTCAGTTCCGGTATAGTAACTCCGCCCTTTGGATAAAAAGCATGATGTCCTGTTTGCGGTGCGTCAAGGACATCAGATGTATCGGGAAACAAGACAATTTTTACACCCATTTCTTTTGCTGTCTTTTTTATTTCCCTCATATCCGACGGCTCTACCCATCCGGGAATAATGTTTATCTGATTTTTTTTCTCCCCTGTCGATTCTGAAAAATATTTAACCATGCCTTTCACCATATTCGCGAAGCCGGTAACATGAGAACCAACGTAGCTGGGTGTACTGCAGTGTATTACATATTTACCCTCCGGAACCTTTCCATCGTCCCTTGCCTTCTGGCAGATTTGGTTTACATCATCACCTATTGTTTCGGAAAGACAGGTTGTATGAACCGCGATTATATCCGGGTTATAAATAGTAAAAATATTGTTGATTGCCTGTATAAGGTTTGACTGCCCCCCAAACACTGAAGAACCCTCGGTGAAAGAACTGGTCGCAGCCATTATCGGTTCTTTATAGTGCCTTGTTAGCGTACTTCGGTGATAAGCGCAGCAACCCTGTGAACCATGGCTATGCGGCAGGCAACCATGTATACCCAGAGCCGCGTACATAGCTCCGATGGGCTGACATGTCTTTGCCGGGTTAACTGTAAGGGACTTCCTCTCTTTAATTTCATTTGGCGTATGTCTTAAAAGCATGTTAACCTCCTCATTCAACAACAAAGGTAGCTGTAATCTCAGGCTCATTCTTCCACGGAGCCTTTATCAGCTTCCATATTTTTGTATTTACCGTTCGTTCCATATCCCTGTAAAAATTAATTGCCCCTTTAAACGCCGCGAAAGGGCCTCCATAATCGTAGCTATGCAACTGTTTCATAGGAACCCCTCTTTTTTGCACGGTATATTTTTCCTTAATCCCCGCGCAGAATACTGCCGGTTTGTATTTTTCAATGAGTTTTTCCGTTTCATACTGGCTTATGTCATCGATAACTACCGAATTTGGTTTCATTTCAGGCATCATACCTTCATACCTGCCCATCTGGACGCCCATTTTTTTAAGTTTCTCAAGCTCCTGTGGAGACTTTCTCAACCGGTATCTCTTCGGATCCTTTTCAACTTCAAGCTCCTCAATATTTCTGCT
>JAGLRQ010000155.1 GCA_023136205.1 Candidatus Auribacterota bacterium | reverse complement strand
TTTTCTTGAAATGTTTATGTTATTTAACTGGGTTGACTACATATTAATGGTTTTAATTCTTCATGGAATAGTGAGGGGGCTTAAAAAAGGCTTTTCCGGGGAGATTATTGCTATCATTGGTTTTGTTGCCGCGGCGGCCCTTTCCTTTCATTTTTACAGGGTATTGGCTTTAAAAATGGAAAATGTTTTACCGGTGACTTATCCTGTCTCAGGCTTTTTGGCGTTTGCGGGCATAGCCGCCGGGATTATATGTATAAGTATATTCTTGCAGGGAGTGGTTCATAATATTGTTAATGTGAGGTTTGTTTCGATTTTTGAACGTGCAGGGGGAGCTTTCTTAGGGGGTTTGCGCAGAGTTGTTGTTATAGGTATGATACTTTTTTCTTTTGGCATAGTTTACGTGGTAACAGGACTTCCCCATACATTTGTTGATAGCGGTAGAAAATCCGTGCTTGCAAAGTCAATTTTCAGAATGCTTCCAGGCGTTTGCAGCCTTTGTGTAAGAGTATATCCAAAATCCCAGGATTTTTCAGAGAAAAAATTTTTATCTAATTTGAAAGAGAAATGTTCTGAAACCGGTGTTTTTTTTGAAGGAGAGGAGGAGATGATTCGTGATGAAAATTAAAGATATTTATGATATGGCGATAGCAGAGGGGAAGAAAAAAGATCCGAGGGGGATTAAAGGTGTAAGCGGAGAGATTAACAGGCTCAAGTCTGATTACAATGAATTATCTTCCGAAGAGAAAAAGAGTTTTGATTCCGAAAGATTTTTTAACCCCTATGCTGACACAAGGCTTCTTTTCGGAGATACTTCAAAAGAAGTGAAAGTTGTAATGCTTGGCATTGATGTTGATGTGGGTGAGGTTCTCCTTGCGGATAAGTTAAAAGAAAAGGGCCAGAGAATAGATTTGCTGATGTCCCATCATCCCAGTGGAAAGGCTCTTGCCAATCTTCATAATGTAATGATGATGCAATCGGATATTACCAACATTATGGGTGTGCCCATAAATGTGGCAGAAGCTCTCATGGAAAAAAGGATAAAACAAGTGGAAAGAAGAGTGCATCCTTCAAATCATATGCGTGCGGTTGATGCCGCGAGGCTTCTTGAGATTCCTTTTATGTGTGTCCATACACCGGCTGATAATCATGTTGTCTGGTATCTGCAGAATCTATTTGACAAAAAGAAACCGGAAACTTTAAAGGGTGTGTTAAGCATCCTTAAAAATATTCCGGAGTACAGGCAGGCGGAACAGAATAATGCCGGCCCCAAGATTTATGTGGGGAACCCTAAGAAAAGAGCGGGAAGGGTTTTTGTTGATATGACAGGCGGAACAGAAGGCTCCAGAGAAATTATAGAAAAACTTCAACAGGCGGGTGTTGGAACGCTGGTGGGTATGCATTTCAGCGAAGATCATGTAAAAGAAGCAGAAAAGCATAATATAAATATGGTTGTAGCAGGTCACATCTCAAGCGACAATATAGGGTTGAACCTGTTATTGGATTCGCTTCAGAAGAAAAGTAAATTTCAGGTTATTGCCTGTTCAGGGTTTTTTAGACACGAGAGAAAGTAAGTTGTTAGAAGGCATTGTAAAGTTGACAGCCAAGCTATAATGGGTGGGTTGTGTCCGGACGTATAAATAATAATTTGAAAGAACAGGTTGCTGATGCGAATGATATTGTTGAAGTTATAAATGAGTATATTCCATTAAAGAAATCGGGGAAAAATTTTAAGGCCTGTTGCCCTTTTCATAATGAGAAAACACCTTCGTTTTTTGTAAGTCAGGAAAAGCAGTTTTATCATTGTTTTGGATGTAAAGCGTCAGGGGATGTGTTCTCATTTGTTATGAAATATGAGGAGATGGATTTTTTCTCTGCGTTAACAAAACTGGCAGAAAGAGTCAATATATCTATTACATATTCTCATTCTTCAGAATCTGAAGGGCAAAAGGATAGACTGTATAAAGTTAATGAAGATGTCTGCAAATATTATTTTAAAATCCTCGAGGATAAATTGTCTGGACGGATAAGGCAATATCTTTCCGACAGAGGTATTGATGTTAAGCCCCAGAGAAATTTTAAGCTGGGATATGCTCCTGATTCCTGGGATGCTTTGCAGCGGTGGGCTAAAACCCGGGCTATTGACGCGGAAGATCTGTTGAGCCTTGGGCTTATAATCAAGCGCGAAGGCAAAAGCGGATATTATGACAGATTTCGGAAGAGAATAATGATTCCGATATTTTCTGTTACAGGCAGAGTTACAGGATTCGGGGGGAGAGTAATTGATAATTCTGCTGTAAAATATATGAATTCACCTGAATCTCCGCTCTTTAATAAAGGTAATATTTTATACGGCCTCAATTATTCAAGGGATGATGTGTCGAAAAACGATTGCGCGATTGTTGTTGAAGGGTATTTTGATTTTCTGGCTCTTTATTCAGCAGGCGTAAAAAATGTTGTCGCTTCTCTCGGGACGTCTTTTACCGAATCTCATGTGAATCTTATTAAAAGGTATACCGATAATGTCGTTATGGCATATGATTCTGATACTGCGGGGCAGAAGGCATCGTTAAGGGCTCTTGAAATATTTCTTTCAAACGATATGTATGTTAAGGTTCTTGTTTTGCCGCGGGGGGAAGACCCGGATAGCTTTTTAAGAAAGAAAGGGATTGATGCTCTTAAAAAAGAAATTGATAATGCTGTTGATATAATGGATTTTCAATTTTCTCTTCTTGCGGAGGAGCATGATATATCAACAGATGGCGGGCGCGTGAAGATTGCGGGTTCAATTATTGAGACGATAAATAAAATTCCTTCTTCTATTCGAAGAGATATTTATTTAAAAAGATTTTCAGAAAAACTTGGTGTTGATGAAAGGATGTTTAGGGAAGAGCTTGGCAGGAAAGTTGTGCCGAGCATAAAACGAAAAGAAGAAAAAAATGTTTCAAAAGTACCAAGGGTTTCAGCAAAAGACCTTCTTTTGAAACTATCGCTTGAGGATTTACAATGTGCAAAGCTTTTAATTGATAATAACCTGGGAGTGCTGTTTCAAGATCGGGAACAGCTTTTGCTGGCAAAGTACATTGTAAAGTATGCCGAAGGAGGAAAAAGGTTTAGCCCTGTATTGTTAGCGGGGGCTGAAAGGGATAGTATAGTAAGTTACGCTGCGTCTGTTTCAATGCAACAGAGCCACCCTGAAATGGATAAAGTCAAAGCGGCTAATGATTGTATCAGGAAGATTGAAAACAATCTTTTAAAGGAGAAAATAAAGAAGATCGAAAATGAGATAAAGCTGGCAGAAAAGGATGGGAATTTTCATAAAGTGCCGGATTTACTAAAAGAAATTCAGGATCTGAAAAAAAGCAGCCTAGGCTGTGAGCGGTAAAACTGGAGAAAAATAATGAATAAAGATGAAAGAAACCAGAAGATAAGAGAGCTTATAAAAGTCAGCAATGAAAAAGGGTTTTTAACCTATGATGATATTAATGATGTTCTTCCTGATGAAGTATTGTCATCTGACGAAATAGATTCTATCCTTATATTGCTCAGGGGAATGGAGATTGAGATTGTTGATTCGCCTAATGCTGTAAGCAAGGAACCGTCATGGGAAGAAGAGGAAGCGAAAGATAAAAAACTTTCAAAGATGGAAATTTTAGACGATCCTGTGAGGATGTATCTGAAGCAAATGGGACAGGTTCCCCTTCTTTCCCGTGAACAGGAGATAGAAATTTCCAGAAGAATTGAAGTCGCGGAAGGAAATATTAAAGAGCTGATCTATGTTTTTCCGAATATTTATAAAGAGTTTATCTGGTATTCAAAGCGCCTGCAGAGCGGGAAGGAAAGGTTTGACAGGATTGTAGTGGAAAAGAAAGTTCCAAAAAGAGAATCCTACCTGAAGAAGATGGACAAGCTTTGTAGTGACATTGAGAGGCAGAATAAGAAGATATGTGATACGCAGGAAAAACTTAAAAAGAAAAGAACAACCAAGAAGGAAAAAAAACGGCTTCAGAAAAAACTTGAAACGCTGCTTTCTAAATTAGGAGACATTCTTCGAAAGTTTTATTACAAGCAGAGTTCAATTGAGGAAATGGGAGAGAGGATAGAAGCCACGACAGATAAAATAAGAGCTGTTAAAAGGGTAATCAAGCAGCTGGAACATGAAAAAAGGAAGAAGGCGGAGAAGAAACAGCAACTTTCTAATGAAAGAAAAAAGCTCAAAAGACTTCAAAATACTATTGGCATTAAAACAGACTTGTTTATAAAGCAATCCGATGAGATTAGCGGTTGGCTTAGAAAGAACCATGATGCAAAAGCTGAAATGGTAGAGGCAAACCTCAGGCTGGTTATAAGCATAGCTAAGAAGTATACAAACAGGGGACTTTCTTTCCTGGATCTCATACAGGAAGGGAATATGGGATTGATGAAGGCAGTTGACAAGTTTGAATATAAGAGAGGTTATAAATTTTCCACTTATGCTACATGGTGGATAAGGCAGGCAATAACCAGGTCAATTGCTGACCAGGCTAGGACGATAAGGATTCCTGTCCATATGATTGAAACTATAAATAAACTTGTAAGGGCTTCAAAAAAACTTGTCCAGGAGCATGGCAGGGAACCTGTTGTTGAAGAGCTGGCCCATGAGATGAAAATGGGAATAGATAAAGTCAGGGGCATTTTAAAGATATCACAACATCCGATTTCTTTACAGACCCCTATAGGCGACAGTGAGGATTCTCATTTTGGTGATTTTATTGAGGACAAAGGTGCTGAGTCTCCTTCTGATGCAACAGGGTATACACTTTTGAGAGAGCAGATAGAGGATGTTTTAAAAACTCTAACCAAGAGAGAAGAAAGAGTTCTTATGCTCAGGTTTGGCATAGGAGATTCTTCTCCAAGGACACTTGAAGAGGTGGGCAAGATATTCGGTGTTACCAGGGAAAGAGTGCGCCAGATAGAAGCCAAAGCTATCAGAAAAATGCGCCATCCTATAAGGGCAAGGAAACTCCATGGATTTCTTGAAGCTGGTGAACGGGAATAGGAGAAGAGTTACAGAAAAAACCCAACACATACCACCAGATACCCGCGACCTATACATTAATAATTTTATTTGACAGAAAAGAGTTATTTGTTAGAATCTGTGGGCACACCATAATATTTTTTTGGGCCTTTAGCTCAGTTGGTTAGAGCAGCGGACTCATAATCCGCGTGTCGTAGGTTCGAGTCCTACAAGGCCCACCATCATCCTTCGCTTGGATTCGGGTGTTTCATTCCAGAAGCTATGGCTGATTTCAGTTAGAATAGTTTTATAAGGATGATGTTCTCCGAAGCTTTAGCGAAGGGGAACAAAATCCAGAACTCAAAGCGAGTTGTCTGCCCGCCTGTGTTTTTTTATGGGAGCGCCGATTTCCCCATACGACCTTTCTTTCCTTGACAGTTAGCATAATTTTTTTTAGCATAAGTGCTTGAAATATATATAGATACTCTCAACTTAACAACTTGTGTTCATTTACATTCCATAGGTTACAGTTTCGCATAGGAGAAAGAATGCTTAAGGACATTGAAGTTTTACTTAAAGTTCAAGAACAGGACTTGAAAATAATTGAGTTTGAAAAGAAATTGAAAGAAAATCCTGAACTGGTGAATCGCGCGAAAATTACTCTTTCACAAGCAGAGGCTGATTATAAAGAGAAAGAGGAAGGATTTAAAAAGTTGCAGGTTGCCAGGAAAAATAAGGAAATAGAAGTGGCATCATATAATGAGCAGATAAGAAAACTTGATTCCCAGGCCGGTACACTCAAAGATAATAAAGCTTATAAAGCTCTTCAGGATGAAATTATTAATGCAAGAGCCAAGATCGCGTTAGATGAGGATGAAATATTACTTAATATGGAGGAATGTGATAGTGTTGCCGGCAAAGTCAAACAGTCTAAAGAGTTTGTTGACCAGCAGATGCGCAGAGTTAAAGAAGCGGAAGAGAAATCAAAAGTAGAAAACGCGGATATGGAAAAACAAATATGTGGGCTAAAGGAACTGAAGAAGGAACTGGAAAAAAATGTTAGCCCCAAAGCGCTTTTAAAATATACGAGGCTTTTAAAGAATAAAAGAGGTGCTGTTATAGTGCTTTCAAGACATGGTTCGTGCAGTGGTTGTAATATGAAACTAACTCCCCAGGTGCTTATGAAACTAAAGGGTGGGATGGAGATAGTGTCGTGTGAGACGTGTCAGAGAATTATCTATTGGGAATCTTGAATTTTGATGGTATAACCAATAAATGTTTTGTTAGTGGTTATTTGAGAGTATAATTTGGCCGGCCGGGTAGTCGCTCTCTGGTATAAGTATAATGTGTTCTTAAAGATTTTTAGAGAGTTTTATGTCAGGGAGAGGAAAGTCTGAACTCCACAGAGCGGAATGCTGGGTAACACCCAGAAGGCGAAAGCCTATGGAAAGTGCAACAGAAAATATACTGCCCCCCTGCTTTCTTGCCCTGAGAAATTCGAAGAATTTCCAGGACTGAGTCCCTGAAATTGCAGCCGTAATTTCTAGGGGCGAAAGCAAGAAGGGGGGTAAAGGTGAAAAGGTGAGGTAAGAGCTCACCGCTTCAGTGGTGACATTGAAGGCAGTGCAAACCCCATTCGGAGCAAGACCAAATAGGGCACGGTAGGGCTGCTCGTCCTGTGCCGGGTTGGTCGCAATGAGCATGCGGGTAACCGGATGCCAAGATGAATGACTATCACCCCCCGGGGTTACAGAATTCAGCTTACAGGCCGGCCAATTTTTTAAACCACAATATACAAATAACAAATTCCAAACAAACCTGATTAAATCACAATATACTGCTCCCCGTTAAGTCGATAGATGTAAATTGTTCTCTATCTGCAAGTTTCCTCCACTTTCGTCTTGAGTTTTCCATTATCGACCTGAAAAAAGCACTTTTTTTTTAACAAAATACTTGACAGATTATCGAAAAGGGCGTAAATTATAAACAAGGTGGAGCAAAGTGGTGTAAAGTGGGGGAATACAAGGTGTTTTACGGGGAGTATTCACATACTGTTGATGAAAAAGGAAGAATAATTATTCCTTCCAAGTTCAGGAATATACTTGAGAATAAATACATAGATAAATTTGTTATTCTGAAGTGGCCTGACAATTGTATCGCGGTTTTTACTGAGCAGGGTTTTGAAAAAGACGTGAAAAAACCACTCCAAAAGCCATCCTGGGCAAAGGCAGCTGTAAGAGACCTTAACAGGGTTCTTGGATCCAATGTTTCATTTGTTACGTGTGATAGCCAGGGGCGAATAAATATCCCACAGAAACTTCTTGATGGTGCGAGCATAACCAAAAAAGAGGTGGCAGTGATAGGAACCGGTAACCATTTTGAAGTCTGGGATATGGAACGTTGGAAACAAAGGCAGCAAGAAATTAGCCTTGAGGAAATTCTTGAAAAATTAGCCGATAGCTTTGAAAAGGAGGAATAGTTACTTTCGTCGTGCGTTATGCGTTGTGAGTGTTGAGTATTAAATAATTTTTTTACGCATTACGCAATACGATATACGATATATAACTATGAATTATGAACTAAACCATATCCCTGTCTTATGTGAGGAAGTTATCGGTTCTTTGAATTGTAAAAATGGTGGTTTTTTTGTTGACTGTACTGTCGGGGGTGGTGGTCATTCAGAAGTTATTCTTGAATGTAACAGAGCCAACAGGATAATTGCCCTGGACAAAGATATAAATGCTGTTAGATATGCTAAAGCAAGGTTGTCAAAGTATTCGGGGAGACTAAAGGTAGTGCATGCCGGTTTTGAAAAACTTATGGAGGTTTTAGATAAGGGTAACGTTAATAGCGTTGATGGCATTTTATTTGATGTTGGTATTTCTTCGCTTCAGCTTGGTGGAGACGGAAGAGGTTTTAGTTTCAGATCTGAATCCGGTCTCGATATGAGAATGGATCAGTCGAGCGGTGAAACGGCCGCGGATTTTGTTAACAAAGCAGATGAAAAAAGTCTTTACGCTGTAATAAAGGAATGTGGAGAAGAAAGATCTGCTTTAAGAATTGCAAGAGCGATTGTAAAAAGACGCGAGAAAGAACGTATAGAAACAACTGGGCAGCTTGTTTCAATTATAGAATCAGTCAAAGGCAGTAAAAGAAGTAGAATTCATCCCGCGACAAAAACTTTCCAGGCTTTGCGAATCCATGTGAATAACGAACTCGAAAACCTTTATGCAGGATTAAGGCAGGCGTTTTCTGTCTTGAGAAAAGGGGGAAGACTTGCAGTTATCACTTTCCATTCTCTTGAGGATAGGATCGTAAAGCACTATTTTAAGTATCTTGAAAAAAATTGTGTTTGCCCTTCCGGAACATTGATGTGCACCTGCGGAAAAGAAAGCATGGTAAAAATTATTGGTAAAATGATTACTCCTTCAGAATATGAGATAGAAAGGAATCCCAGGTCGCGAAGCGCTAAATTAAGGGTTATTGAGAAATTAAAAGGAGAGAGGAAATAAATGCCTCGGAATCGAAATAGAAGACTTAGACTTAATACAACTCAGAATTCTGTAATGTTTAAACTGACTGTGTGTGTGCTGACACTGGTTGCTTATGGCTTCTTTTTTGTATGGCAGAATGTCCAGTGTGTTCAGACCGGCGAGAACATTTGCATTCTGGAGAAAAAATTAAAAAAACTTGGAAAAGCTAACGATTTGCTGGCTCTGAGGATAACCCGGCTTAAAGCACCTTTTAATATTCAGAAGTCAATAGAGGAAAAGAATTTGCAGTTGGTGGCAGCCAGGGAAAATCAAATAGTAAAACTAAGATGAGGTATGTTTTCCTTATGAATGATCTTATACATTGATAACCAATATAAAGGGTCGGAGGAGTGCTAAAGAGGTCTTATTTTTATAAATCCGCAGCTTTTACAATAGTTCTATTAATATCTCTTATATCTCTTCTTGTCCGTCTATTTTACCTTCAGGTGCAGGAACACGAAAAGTATTTTCATAAAGCGAATATCCAACAAAAAAAGAATATCAGGATAGACCCCCGCCGCGGTTTTATATACGACTGCAACAGAAGAATCCTTGCTATGTCTATTGAATCCAAATCTGTGTATGCGGATGCTACTCAGATTGAAGACCTTGGGTATGTTTCTACAGAGATTTCGAAGATTCTTGGACTTGGTAAAAAAGATTTGGGAAAGAAACTCTCCCGCAAAAAACATTTTGTCTGGATAAAAAGAAAAATAGATCCGGAAAAAGCAA
>JAGLRQ010000154.1 GCA_023136205.1 Candidatus Auribacterota bacterium | reverse complement strand
TCCGTTTACACGCGGTTCGTATTCTACAGGAGGATATTGAGGGCCCTGTGGCAGATGTAGATATTTCAAAAGAAATACTTATTCAGATCAGCTATTGGAATTTACAGGAAGGAGCGTTGCTTTACCCCGCGATTTGGTTAAGGGATCAGACAGGTACGTTTGTGCTCGCGTCAACCAATCACAAATCAATTTCCTTGACGGCTGATCCCTGGAGCGGACGTTCTTATCCTGCGGGCCTTTTTCAGTCTGTTTGCCGTATTCCCGGCAATTTTCTAAATGAAGGATTGTATAGTGTTACAGCTATTGTAGGCAGGGGGGTATCTGACACCCAGGTCCTTGAAGATTACGCGGTGTCATTTCACGTTTATGATTCAGGTGAGATGCGTAAGGAGTTTTTTGGCACCTGGATTGGTGTTGTGCGGCCCCGGTTGGCCTGGAATACAAAACATGCGGAGGCGGGCAAGGATGAAGACTAATTTAGTTAAGTGTATAGTAACCGGCGGCGCCGGATTTATCGGCAGTCATTTGGCGGAAACTTTATTGAAAAACGGTTGTTATGTTGTAGCTATAGATAATTTGTCCACCGGCAGAATAGAAAACCTGGCTTCTTTTAAGGAAAATAAAAATTTTGAGTTAGTGGAAGCGGATGTTAATGATATTGCCGGTATAAAGAAATATTTCAAGGGTGTATCTTATGTTTTTCATATGGCGGCACTGGCTGATATTGTTCCATCGATTGTCAATCCCTTGTCTTATCACAGGGCAAATGTTGATGGAACCATAAGTGTTTTAGAAGCCGCGCGTGAAATGTCGCCGAACCTGAAAAAATTTCTCTATACGGCTTCTTCTTCCTGTTATGGTATTCCTGACTGCTGTCCCACTGCTGAAAATGCTGAAATTCGTCCGGAATATCCCTATGCTCTTACTAAGCATCTGGGTGAGCAGATTGCTTTGCACTGGGGAAAGATCTATAAGCTTCCGGTTGTTTCCTTGCGTTTATTTAATGTTTACGGGCCCAGGTCGCGGACATCGGGCACATATGGGGCGGTTTTCGGTGTGTTTTTAGCTCAAAAGTTAGCTGGTAAACCTTTTACCGTTGTGGGTGACGGTACCCAAAGGCGTGATTTTACCTTTGTGACTGATGTAGTTGAGGCTTTTATAAACGCGGCTATGTCGGGTGTGTCCGGTGAAATTTTTAATGTGGGCAGCGGTGACACTTATAGCGTAAATACCCTTGTAAAACTTTTAAAAGGAGAAGTGGCCTATATTCCAAAGCGGCCCGGCGAACCGGAATGCACTTTTGCTGACATATCCAAAATACAAAAGGTATTAAACTGGAAGCCGAACGTAAGTTTTGAGGAAGGGGTAAAAATTTTACTGGATAACATCGACTGCTGGAAGGATGCTCCTGTGTGGACACCAAAGGAAATTGAGGAAGCTACAAAAGACTGGTTTAAGTATTTGGAAAAATAAAAAAACAAATTATTTTTATATATCAGAAAGCAAATACTCTGCTATTATGCCCGCGACAACACGATGTCCCTCGGGGGTCCAGTGCATGTCTCCATGAAAATATACATTGTGCTCTTTATTTTTTAGTAACCCGGGATATAGATCGATTACATTAATATTATTCTGTTTTAAAATGCCGATTGTTTTTGAATATCCATCGGGTTTGCCCCAGCGGTTTCGCGCTATCTTTTTATACTGTTCGGGGTAACGATCAAAGTAAATCTGATTAATATGAGGGATGACTGCCACCGCGAAATTAATATTCTGTTCTTCACAGAACAGGGAAAAATCTTTCATTAAAAATTCAAATAATTCCCACGATTTCTCTATTGTTGTTTGTGTATCCATGGTTACATTTTTGGAAGACTTTTCAGGGATGTTTATCATCTTAAGTGCCCGCTGTATTTTCTCAAAAGAGCTTTTTGTTTTTGTTTTTTCCAGAGAAATTTTAAAAAGAGTAAAAATGTGCGAGTGAGAAAGCAAATATTCTTTAAGCCGTAGAAACAGATTCTCTTTCCGCGTGGATCTGTAGAGAAGATTAAGATCCCTTCTATTAATATACTGTTTAAGGTTTTCCTTGTAGTATCTTCCATAATTTCCATTAATATCATTCCCGGGATATACAAATAAAAGAAAATAATCAGGGCTGTATTTATATGCCTCGTTTTTCAGGTAAATTAACTGTTGTACATTGTCCCATCCTCCCACGCCGCAGGTAACAGTTTCTGTTTTTTTGTTGTTCTTTTGAGTCAGAATTTCCTTTGTGAGCCTGCTGAAGTGGTTATTCAACTCAACCTGCGCGGCTTCTACAAAAGAATCACCTGAAAAAAACACCCGCAGAGAAGGCATTTGCCTCTGATAGGGAACAAGCTCTCCTCTTAACCCCCGGTTGTTAAATTCAAGTTTGGTATTATATTCATTCGATCTAACAACCCCTTTCCAGTTTTCAAGGCATTGGCTTACAGTGTATTTGTTTTCTCTTCGGAATGTCAGTTGCTGTGGGTAAAACACGCGTAGTATTGTTTCCATCAGGACAATTGAAACGCATAATGAAAGGCACAACAAGCCGAAGCGAACTAACGCGTTGAAAAAGGGAGAGCTTACATTTCTTTTAAAAGGTGTCATGCTATATCTATAATGGGATTATGAGAAATGCGCAAGTGTTTTTTTGATCTTGTGCAGGTTACTGCTCCTCTTCAAATTGTGATCCGCAATCCCATGGTTTTTATTCTTTCATTTTGTGGACAATTATGAACAATTTAGCTATTATTTTGTTTTAAATGTTCTACATTGCCAACGGCCCGTAAAGGAACTAAAAATGGAAGATATCCATAGGAAAATTGTTAAAGTAGAAAAGTTAGGAGGGGTGTGCTCGAAACTTAAGACTAAGGGCAAAAAAATAGTTCATTGCCATGGTGTATTTGATCTTTTGCACCTGGGGCATATCCGCCATTTCAAGTTAGCTAAAAAGCACGGTGATATTCTTATTGTTACAATTACAAAGGATAAACATGTTAAGAGGGGGCCGGGACGGCCGGTTTTCAATGAGCATCTGCGGGCAGAAGCGCTTGCGTCTCTTGCTGTTACAGATTATGTGAGTATTATTGATTCGCCGACTGCTATTGAATGCCTGGGGATTTTGAAACCGGATTTCTATGTGAAGGGCAGTGAATACAGAAAAAAAGAAGGGGATATAACCGGTAAAATTTCAGAAGAAGAGGAAGCCGTGAAGACTGTTGGCGGACGGCTGGTATTTACCGATGATATTACCTTCAGTTCTTCAAAATTACTCAATAAATATCTGGATGTTTATCCGCCAAGAACTGTTAAATATCTAAAAGCGATTGGTAAGAAATATTCCATAGATTTTATAACTGAAAAACTGTGTTTGCTTAAAGATCTGAAAGTGCTGGTGATCGGGGATGCTATTATTGACCAGTACCATTACTGTACACCGATGGGGAAATCTTCAAAAGAGCATTTGGTCGCTAATAGATATGATTCTGAGGAAACGTTCGCAGGCGGCACTCTGGCGACAGCTAACAACATAGCCAACCTTTGTAAACAGGTTGATTTATTGACTATGCTGGGCAAGGAAGATGAAGATTCTTTAAATGATTTTATTAAAAGCCGGTTAAGTCCTAACATTACTCCTGTTTTTTTCTATAGGCCCGATGTTGGAACCATTATAAAAAGAAGATTTGTTAATAAAGATTCAAACAGAAAACTGTTTGAGATTTGTTATATGAAAGATGATAGTATTTTCGGGCGTATTGAAACAAGGATATTAAAACAGATTGAAAAAACAATTGAGAATTACGATCTGGTTGTTGTTTCGGATTTTGGACACGGCCTGCTGACAAAGCGGATTATTGACCTTATTTGCGCTAAGGCAAAATATCTTGCTTTGAACGTGCAGACGAATAGCGCGAATATCGGATTTAATCTTGTGACTAAATATCCGCGCGTGAATTGTGTTTGTGTTGATGAAATGGAACTGCGTTTTGCTACGCATGATAAATTTAGCGACCTGCGGACGCTTGCCAGGAAAGTGTATCATGACCTTAAATGTCAGCAAGTGATTGCTACCCGCGGGCCGCACGGTTCTTTGAGTTATTGTGAAACAGCCGGGTATCATGAAACGCCGGCTTTCGCGTACCGTGTTGTAGACGCGATTGGAGCGGGAGACGCTTTTTTTGCTTTTGTCGCGCCGTGTTTTTCCGCGGGTTTGCCTCAGGATTTAGTTTCTTTTGTCGGAAACGCGGTGGGTTCGCTGGCTGTTCAGATAGTCTGCAACAGAGAACCTGTCAAATTTGTGGACTTGATTAAATATATTACGAGGCTGTTAAAATGAGGCAAGTTGTAAAAGAATATTTTTTAACCCTGAAAAGTTTGTTCAGCAAGATTAGTGCTGTCGGCGCGAATGGTGAAGTATATCAGTTTGATGAAGCTATGGATATGTCAATACGTATGATTATTGATCAGGCAGCTTCGGGCAAAAAACTTTTTTTAATTGGCAATGGCGCGAGTGCTTCTATCTCCAGCCATATAGCGGCCGATTTCTGGAAAAACGCGGGCATACGGGCGCTTACTTTTAATGACAGCACTCTCTTAACCTGTATTAGCAACGATTATGGATATAAACATGTATTTGAAAAACCGATTGATATGTTTGCCGACAGGGGCGATATTTTAATTGCCATCAGTAGTTCGGGCCAATCCGATAATATTTTATCCGGAGTACTCGCGGCGAAAAAAAAGAATGTTAAAGTGATAACCCTTTCAGGATTTAAGAAAAATAATTCTCTGAGCAGTTTAGGGGATATTAATTTTTATGTACCGGCATCGGAATACGGTTATGTAGAAGCAGTTCACCTTTCCATTTGCCACTGTTTTGTTGATATGGTTATAGGAATAAAGAATGGACAAATACTCAATAGACAGCCATAAGCTCATTTACCATCCTTCACGGGTAAGCGAGTGGTCGGAGGGTAAAATAATCTATCCTATATACATGGAGGTTAGCCCGGCAGGCGCCTGCAATCACCGGTGTTTATATTGCGGACTGGATTTTATGGATTATGAGCCGAGGTGTCTTGATACCGGTTTGTTTAAAGAAAGGCTTTCGGAGCTGGGAAAACTTGGGCTCAAAAGTATTATGTATGCTGGTGAAGGCGAGCCGTTTTTACATTGTGATATGGCGGAAATAGTTAATTATACGAAAGAGTCTGGTATTGATGCGGCAGTGACAACCAACGGTGTCTTATTTAAAGGAGAAATTGCAGATAGAATTCTTGGCAGTATCGAGTGGCTTAAAGTAAGTATTAATGGAGCGGCATGTGATACTTACGCGAAAATTCATCGCTGTGATGCCGCTGATTTTAATCGTGTGATTGAAAACATGTCCTATGCAGTAAAAACGAGGAAAGAAAATAATTATTCCTGCACTTTAGGTATGCAGCTCTTATTATTGCCGGAAAATTGTCACGAAGCAGTGCCTCTGGCAAAACTTGCCCGGGACATTGGCATGGATTATCTGGTTATAAAACCGTATTCGCAGCATCCTCAAAGCAAAACAACTAAATATAGTTCTGTTAAATACAATGATTATGAACATCTTGCCGGCGAACTGGAAAATTTCAATACAAACGAGTTTAATGTTGTATTCAGGGTACATACTATGAAGAAGTGGGACGAGGGGAAACGGAATTATAACCGTTGCCTCGCGCTGCCCTTCTGGTCCTACATTGATGCCGGCGGCAATGTCTGGGGATGCAGTGTTTATCTGAGTGATGAGCGGTTTTTATATGGAAATATATATGAACAATCTTTCCGGCAAATATGGGAGGGGGAAAAACGATTAAAGTCGCTCCGTTGGGTAGAAGAGGAATTGGATGCTTCCCGGTGCAGGGTGAATTGCCGGATGGATGAAGTAAACAGGTATCTTTGGAGCCTGAAAAATACTCCCGAACATGTAAATTTTATTTAAAAAAAATAGGATAGGACGCAGACTATAGTCCTCATACGGCTTTTAAAATGGATTTACTAAAAAAAGCGAATTATATCAGGGATGAAGTCATAAGGGTTGCTGTCCGCCGTGGTGCCGGACACATTGCTCCTTCGTTGTCGTGTGTTGATATACTTGTTGCTTTATATTATAACGCTATGACATATGAACCTGAAAATCCTTTATGGGAAGAGAGAGATAGATTAATTTTTTCAAAAGCGCACGGCTGTTACGCTCTTTACGCGATTCTGGCTGATAAGGGGATTTTCCCTAAGAAAGAGTGGGAAGATTTTTATACAGAAAGAAGTATTCTGCCGGGATGCGTGGAACGAAAAGTTGAATACGGGCTTGAGGGAGGGTGCGGTTCCCTTGGACACGGTTTGCCGATTGCCGTCGGCCTTGCTTTTGGAGCGCGAACGCGAGGAAAAGACTACCATACATTTTGTATTGTTGGAGATGGAGAGCTACAGGAAGGAACAACATGGGAAGCACTGCAGTTTGCGGTTAAACATGAGGTGAAAAATCTTACCATTATTGTTGATTACAACCGTCTTCAGGCAATGGATTTTGTTATAAATATTCTAGATAAAGAAAAAGACGGCCTGATTAAGAAATTGCGCGGGTTCGGCCTGTCGCCTGTTGTATGTCCGGGGCATGATGTTATTAAACTTACCCATTCTATCCATGCGGCAAAATCTTCACTGGAAAACAAACCGAAAGTAATTGTTGCCGCGACAGTGAAGGGGTTTGGTTTGAAATGCATGGAGAATGTGCCGAAATTTCACTTTCGCGTTCCAACGAAAGAAGAATTAACTATGGGAAAAACCTATGACTGATACAGCTAATTTTAGAAAAGACATCTTAAATTATATCATCCCATATTTTCGTAAGGATGAACGGTACCGCCTTTTAATATGTGATATGGGCTTTGGTGCTGTTGACAATATGAAAGATGAATTCCCTGAGAGGGTAATCAACTGCGGTATTATGGAGCAAGGGACGGTGGGGATTGCTGCCGGGATGAGTATGAGCGGTTTAATACCTATAGTGTACTCAATAGTAAATTTTCTGGTTTTCAGGGCGCTTGAACAAATCAGAAATGATGTTGTTTTGCAAAACCTCAATGTGAAATTTATTGGAAACGGAGTTAACAATTATTTTGAATTTCTTGGGCTTTCACATTGTTGCGGGAGTGATGATATAAGTATTATGAAATTAATAAACTTGAAAGTTTATAACCCCTATTCTAATGAAAAACCTTTTAACGTATTAGTTGATGAATGGATTAAGGATGCCGGAGCGGGGTACATGCGTGTTTAATCGGGGCGCGGAGAGTATTGTATGAAAAAAATGAGATTCTGGAATAAACCCGAAATCAGTGTTATTATGCCGGCTCTTAATGAAGAGGCAAATATTTTACCCGCCGTTGATAATGTGTTAAAAGCTTTTGAATATTTTAGTATGACAGGTGAAATTATTGTTGTTAACGATGGAAGTATGGATAGAACAGGAGAATTGGTTGATGGGGTAATCGAAGAGGGGAAACCTGTTAATATGATTCAGCATGATGTGCCCTGTGGTATAGGAGCATCCTTCTGGGAAGGAGTTGACAATGCTTCCGGTGATGTAGTTATTATGCTTCCCGGAGACAATGAAAATGATCCATGGGAGATTTTTCGGTATCACGAACTTCTTAAACATGTAGATATTGTTGTGCCTTTTGTTTTTAATAAAGAGGTAAGGTCATTATTTCGAAACGCGCTCTCCTTTGTTTACCGTTTTATAATTAATACAACATTTTTAGTTAATCTAAATTATACGAATGGTACGATTCTTTATCGAAAATCGATTTTAAAGGATTTGAATCATAGAGAAGGAGGGTTTTTCTTCCAGACGGATATTTTAATAAGAGTTGTAAAAAAAGGTTATCTTTTCGCGGAGGTTCCCTATAGGCTCGGTTTAAGAGCGAATCAAACATCCAAGGCAGTTTCTTTCCCCTCTTTGTTACAGGTTATAAAAGGGTACCTGCGTTTGGTGAAAAGCAGCTATTTAAAAAATGGCAGAAGAAAAAACCCGCGTTTCTCAAGGGATTCTTTAACAAAAATCAGAAGAAGAGCTAAAGAGAGTTTTAAAAGATAGAGGCAGGTGTTTTTATGAGC
>JAGLRQ010000153.1 GCA_023136205.1 Candidatus Auribacterota bacterium | reverse complement strand
CCCCGGTTATACCAATACTCAATTTCATCAACGACATCCCACGCCTCTCTCCCCCGCCATTTTTTACCAAGTAAGCTGCTCTGCTGGCAAAAAGCACATTTGAAAGGGCAGCCGCGGGAAGTAACTATGGATATGCTTCCGGACTTATACCTGTTCAACAAATCAAAACACCCATATTTAGGATATGGGAATTGGCTAATATCCGCTAATTGAGGCGCGTTAGAGTTTATTTTCCCTCCCTTACCGCGCCACATAAGGCCCGGAATTCGTTCAGGTAATTCCCCTTTACAAAGAAGAGATAATGGAATTTCTCCTTCTTTCTCTATCGCAAAATCTATCGCTTCATTTTGCTCCAGGATCGCGGTTTTCTTAGTTGATACATGAGCACCGCCCACTACAATAGTCATATCAGGATAAATCTTTTTTATCCTTCTTATCAATTCAAATGACTTTGGATAACAGATCGAGGTAAGACTGAAAGCTGCCAGATCAGGACGAAAAATAGAAATCCTGCCAAGAACATCTTCATGAGTGTACCCTGTCCCGGTATCAATAACATCATACATAATATTTTCTTTTTCCAGATACTGCCCCAGATAGCCGAGCCCGGCCGGTGGAAAATTTAACGCGTCTCCATACCCAGATTCTTTATAGTATAGATGTGTAAGTAAAACCTTTTTAAAGCGCATACTATTATCTTTTTCCTGTTTATACTTTATGTTTTTTGTACAATCCGATATTTTCTTTAAACCACTTTACACTTTTCTCCAATCCCTGTTCCAAACTATAATTCGGCCGCCAATTTAACATTCTTTCCGCTTTTAAAATATTTGCTTCTAACATTTTCGATTCAATACGATTATCTGAAAAGCTGTCCCACCGCGGGATTACAGAATTACCGGAGGATCGCAGAATTGTATTCACAACCTCACCTACTGAACATTGTTTGCCGGAACCAATATTCAATATCTCTCCGCTGACCTTTCGTACATTCTCAGCAGCTTTAATATACGCGTCTACAACATCTTCTATGAATATAAAATCTCTCATCGAACCCGGAGAAGAAAGCTTGGGGTTTTCGCCATTAAGACAGGATAAAATTACGGAAGGAACAAGCCGGGGAGGTTCTTCGTAATATCCATAAGGCGTAAATAATCTTAAGGTTACAACAGGCCTGTTTTCTTTTTTGGCCACTGCCTGACAATACAAAGTCGCCGCGGCCTTTGATATCCCATAATCGCTTATGGGTTCCAGCATATCGCTTTCTTTTAGCGGGCTGTTTTTTATTCCATATTCAAAGACAGAACCTGTATTAACAAAAAGCTCAAAACCTGTCTTTTTACATATGTTCACTAAGTTAATTGTACCTAGTAAATTAGTTTCAATGATTTTTTTAACATCTTTCTGGGAAGAATACACCCCATAGGCAGCCATGTGAAATATTATTTCGGGGCTAATTGAGGCAACAGTTTTTTCCAGGAGATCTAAATCCAACAAATTTACACAGTGTTCCTGAACATGACTCAAAACATTCTCTAATCGCCACTTATTTGCCGGTTTTATACTCAAGATATAAACTTCCGCATTCTCTTCTAAACAACGGCGGAGAAGATTAGAACCAATAAAACCTGCAGCACCAGTAATTAATATCTTTTTTTTCTTTAGCACCTTAAATTAACTCTATACCATTCTAATGTTTTCTTTAATCCTGTTTCCAGCATACATTTCGGTTTCCATTTGAGAACTTCTTTTACTTTTTTAGATGATAAATACTGGTCTTTGATTTCACACTTTGCCTGGTTAGCAACTTGATAATTAGCCCTTTTACCTGCTATACGATAAAGTTTTTTCACTAAATCCAAGACCGAAATCGGTTTGCTGTAACTAAAATTAAATGCTTCCCCGGCTAATTTCAACTTTTGCAATTTTTCCGCCAGCATTAAATAACCGCTTACAATATCATCAACATATATATAATCCCGGGTAAATTTACCATCGCTGCGTATAATCAGTTTCTTATTTTGTATTATTGACCTCACCGTATCCGGAATAATTCTTGAAAAATTAAAATCTCCCTGTCCAAAAATATTGCCGCAACGCGTTACTGATACCGGTACTCCATAAGTATGAAAGTATGTATACGCTATTAAATCCGCACAGCTTTTGGAAGCATCATACGGATGTGCTCCCCGTAAAGGGGTGTTTTCTTTGTACGGCAGATGTATGCAGCTTCCGTAGGCTTTGTCACTGGAAGCAACAATAATGGCTTTTATTAAATCACTTTTTCTTGATGCTTCAAGAATATTCCACGTTCCCTTAATATTTGTAGAAAAAGCTTTAAGAGGGTTTCGCGTACAGTAAACAACAAGTGATTTTGCCGCGAGATGGAAGATAAAACCTATTTTATTCCCTTTAATTATATCATTCAGAAGAGAAAAATTTTCAACACTTCCTTTAATTATTTTAACCTTGCATAAATCCTTTTTCGTCAAGATTGTTTGTTTCCTATGTGTTAGAACATCTAAACCGAATACCCTCGCATCAAGTCCTAATAATTTCTTAGTAAGGTTTGACCCCAAGAACCCTTCATATCCCGTTACCAAAACTCTTTTATCTTTCCAAAAATTATTTTTCATATTTACCAAACTTTCCACGGAATACGAGAGGATCTCCATAAACTATTTAATAATTCCAATTCTCTATAAGTATCCACGCACTGCCAAAAATCATCGTGAACATAAGAGGTTAACTGCCCTTCTGATGTAAGTTTCTCCAGAGGCCCTTTCTCCAGTATGCAATCATCTTCTTCTTTTAAATATTTCAAAAAGGCTTTATTAAAGACAAAAAAACCTCCATTAATCAACCCTTCTCCCACCTGAGCTTTTTCATGAAACTTCTTCACTACGTTGTCCTTAATAATAAGGTCCCCAAATCTCGAGGAAGGATGAACACCTGTTACTGTCCCTATCTTTCCATAAGATTCATGAAATTTCACCAGCTTTTTTATGTCTATGTTTCCCACACCGTCACCATAAGTCACCATAAATGAATCCCCGTCAATATGTTCCTCTACCCTTTTTATCCTGGCGCCGGTCTGGGCATCCCCCCCCGTATCTACAAGGGTAACATTCCAGTTTTCTTCCTCGTGATTACCGTGAAATTGAATCTTATTATGAATGCCTAATTGAATTGTGCAATTATTATTCATCACCTCATAATTCAGGAAATATTCCTTTATCATATTCCCCTTGTATCCAAGGCTAAGGATAAAATCTTTATATCCGTAATGAGCATAAATTTTCATTATATGCCAAAGAATCGGCCGGTTTCCAATCTGAACTAATGGCTTAGGGCGAACATCGGTCTCTTCTCTAAGCCTTGTTCCTTTTCCGCCGCATAAAATAATTACTTTCATAATTACCCCATAACTGTTTCTGTTATAATGAGTTAGCCTTTAATACAATCTATATTGCAATGCTTACCGCTCCGATCAGTATTATATCATTTCTAAAAGTTCAATTAAGCAAAAATTAAGCTATTTTTTATTATATAAGCTTTATAAAAACCTGTCTTTTAGCAATTCGGGAAGCTAATGATTTGAGAATAAATAACGACTTCCCCGCAATAATTGCCATAGATAAAGCAATCAAAAGTATCCAGCTGGGTATATAGCCTGACATAAAGTAAAGATAATTAGGAAAATAAAGGCAAATAACAAGCACTAAATATATATTTTGAGCTATTACGATAAGAAACATTCTAAATTGTTCCTTTGAACTGAAAAATATAACTATTAAAGCCAATAATATCGCCCATAAAAAATATTTATCAATAAGCGGAACACTGTTTAACGAAGATGGAGAAGTATCTTTCATGTCTTCGAGGCTTGGAACTTCTTTAAAAGGTATATCTATCGCATAGAAAATCGTAGGATTAATTTTCCCGGAACTTTTTATATTTTCAATCGCATTGTCAATAAACAGCCCTGGATTTTCTCTTATAACCTTAATCGCCTGTGTTGTACATGCCTGGTTATACGCGTCAAAACCATCTTCGTTAATATCTACTCCCTGAGTTCTTTTTATATAGTCAAATACCGCGTAATCACCACTATTCTCTATCCCAAAAGGATTTTTGCGTATTCCAACTCCCATAAAAACAGCGTGCCAAGTTTCCCTGGCGCTTATTGTCCACCTTCCAAACTGCAGTCTATTTACAAACACCTGCGGTATCAATAATAGGAACTGCCCGCTGAGCATTACTATTAATAAAATTATAGATATCTTTATTTTCCTTTCCTTATAAAAAATAAAAGGTGATAGAAAGAGCGGCAAAAACAATAAAATCATCCTTGTTGCCGTTGCAAACCCCATTATCATTCCGTAAATGAAGAATAATACCATTTTCTTTTTTAAATTATTTTCCTTCTTCCCCATGTCATATAAAACAACCCAAAAAAACAAACTAAAAACCGAAAACGGGATAGCCCAGTAATAATAGGTTATATAACACATCATATGAACTGCCGGCAGGAATATGGCATACAACAAAGCAGATAATACAGCGCCTAAAAATCCCGCTATTTTCTTGCCAACAAAAAACATCATCACAATCAGGATCATCTCCACCACAAAACGAAAATGAACAACTCTTTTTGCCATATTCCGGGAACCCTTAATGCCGTCAGGCAAAACATAGCGTAATATAAACGCCCAGCCCAGTTCACTTCTGGATTTGCGCATTGAGTCTTTCTCTGCTCTGCTTATCCCCGGATGATTTCTGACAAAAACAACATCCTCAGCGCCAGTGGTATACTCATCATACTCATTTAAAGGAAAAGAATCGTATATAGAATGCTCTTCGTTAACCACATTAGCCAGGTTATACGCGGCTGGATTTACAAAAAGGTAAGAAGCCATGCTGACACTTGCCTCAAAACGGTTCCTTATCCTGACATTCTTTTCTATTGAAATGCCGCGGTAATACGCGCCTACGCAAAGGATCAGTATTAAAGCTCCCGTATAAACAAAATTCCGGACACTCTTTGATAATTTAAAATATTCAAAAAAATGTTTTAGGTTCAATGTATTCTCCAATAATTATTAATCTTTTAACTTCTTTAAAAACAAAGACTTTAAGCAGTAAAAAGCCCCGAAAACACCTATTACCTCTATTGTAAAAATAAATGGAATAAGGACATAAACAAGCCTGGCAGCAGGATATGCCATCACAGAAACAGCTAATAAATGAACCCATGCGATCACAAGGGTGCACAATAAAAGAAAGGCGTTCCCTTTATTATCCTTAAGTAACCTCCCCCGCCCTAATCCCAAGATTAAGAACGATCCAATAATAAGAAATGGAAATAGAATTTTGCGTGTAGTATACAATTCAACGGCCTTGAAAAAGGCGGTAATAATTTTATACTGGGGCTTATTGTTTTCATATAAGACAAGCATTCTGGGAGTCGTATAATAAACCCAGTTTCGGGAAATCCAATAATTATTTCCGTCATATAAAATGGGCGATATATTTTCCAGGTTATGAATAAGATTATATCCGATATTCATTAACACGGACTGCAGGTAACAAAATGTATTATACCTGACTATATCCAAAAAAATCTGGTCATCCGATTCTATTTTTACGCACTTACCCGGTTCTTCACCCACTATTGACTGATTATATCTGGCTTTTTCTTCATCCGCAGCAAACCAGACCAGCTGCCATGTAGAACACGGGGCATCACAAGGAGCAAACCTCTCTTTTTCAAGCTTTGTCAGCCTTTTTTGCATATTTTCAAAGAAACCGGGAAAAGTAGGGCTGTCATAAAAATAACATTTTGATTTTAGCCCGTGCATTGCTATACCGAAACGGCCTTTATTTGTGTCAGCCGCATACTTATAGCTCAAATTATTAGAAGCAAAAAAGATAATCAGGACAAGAGGCAGAAAAAATAAAAAAACTGCTTTCCATATTTTTTGTTCTCTGAATAAATTGTGCACAAACAAAATACCACATAACAAAACGTAGATTAATATTGTCTCAGGGCGAAATTGATATACCACAATAAACAATATTCCTGATAAAAAACAAAACAGAGAACTTCCCTGTCTCACAGCTTTAATAAACACCGCTAACGCGCTTAGCAGAAAAAACAAAGTCAACGACTCTCTCAAAAGTGTATTGTCCACGGCAAGGGCTGTCGGGTTCAAAAAAGAAAGTAGTGTTACCGCGTATGCCAGCTTAATATTTATTTTTGAAAAAATAGAAAAACAAATTAACGCTGAAAGAATACCGATAATATTCTGCATGACAATCGGAGCAATAACATGGTTTACAATAATTGTATAACCAAAAGCCTTATATTCTCCCAATGGGCCTATGATATTTCCAAATAATACATGACTAATAGCAAGCCATGCCGAATAAAATTTACTTTTCATGGGATCGTTCAGTAGAATAGACGGGTCTTTTAAGATTCTCTGCGTGTCAGATAAAAATCCCGCGCCATCCGGCCATACCCACATATACTGTGTGACGGACGGAGTTATATAAAACGCAAACAGCTTGTATAAAATAAAAATCAGCAATATCACATAAAAATGACACCTTTTGACTTTTACCGTTTCCTGAGTTAAAAACTCCGTAGAAGAGGTACCATTAGAAATTACAAGAATAGCCGCTGTTAACCCCACTGCAGCCAAAACACAGAACGCGAGCCAATTGACCACCGGAGTAATATTTCCACCAAGGATTTTAATTTCGCCAAGATTATCGACAGAAACAACATAAGCAGCTATCAGAACAAGTAATACAGCCGCAAAGATTAACTTTTTCAGAATTAACCCCCTTTTAAAAACCGTATTGAGTATATAGTATAATGCTAGATACTGCTTTTCTCTTTCTCTCTGCTGAACCCGCCAAAACCTAATATAGTTAACAAACCTTTAAATTTCATTTTAAAATGGGAAAAATTTCTCAATCTCATTATATTTTTTATAACCTTACCAGGGCGCAAATAAAACCCGCGATAGCAAATTTTCAACAAAGCACTTAATTCTTTCCGGCTGAGATACTC
>JAGLRQ010000152.1 GCA_023136205.1 Candidatus Auribacterota bacterium | reverse complement strand
ATTGTTGTCCAGTGCCAGGAAAACAGATCCCAGCATAAAAACAAAGCCATGGCTATGAAGGTTCTGCGTGCGAGGTTATATGAAAAACAGTTGAGGGAGAAAGAGGAAGCGCTTGCCAAGAAGCGGGGGAAGAAAAAGAAGATTGAATGGGGCAGTCAGATAAGGTCTTATGTTTTTCATCCCTACTCCATGGTGAAGGATCATAGGACAGGCTGTGAGACGTCTAATGTTAACGCGGTTATGGATGGGGACCTGGAAATATTTATAGATGCCGGCCTTAAATGGATGGCATCCTAAAGAATTTTCTTGTCAAGAACTTTTCCCTTTGTTAGATTTGAGATTTGCGGCATACCTTATTGTTTGTTTGATATCGTTAAGATAATGGAGATAAGTTATGGACAATGTGAATGTATCTGAAGTAAGAAATTGTATCGTAGTTGGTCATGGAACCTGTGGAAAAACCACACTTGTTGATTCTTTGATGCATAAGTCGGGAGCTAATGACCGATTTGGCAGAGTTGATAACGGTTCGTCTCTTTCGGATTGTAGTAGTGAAGAAAAAGAGAGAAAAATCAGCATATTTTCCGCGCCTTTGCATCTTATGTGGAAAAACCACAGCATGTTTATTACAGATACCCCGGGTTATGCGGATTTTTTTGGTGAAGCGGTTGGAGCTATGAAAGTTTCCGATTCGGCAATAGTTGTTATTGACGCTTCTTCCGGAGTGGGGGTTGGGACGCACAGAACCTGGGATGAGGCTGATAAATACGGCATCGGCAGGGTTATTTTTGTTACAAGGCTTGACAAGGAGGAACATTCTGATTTTTTAAAGACATACAACGAACTGGTTTCCGAATTTGGCAAAAAGTGTGTTCCCGTAACACTTCCTATCGGGAAGGAAAATGAAATCAGGGATGTTGCCAATATTATAACAGGGGAAAAGGTTGGACAGCTGGAAGAGCCTTTCAAAGCGTTGGTTTCCAAATATAAAGAAGCTCTTATGGAAGCAGTAGCTGAAAGCGATGACGCTCTTCTAGAAAAATACTTTGATAAAGGTGAACTTTCGGATGAGGAACTTAAAAGCGGCCTGAAAAATGCGATAATTAAGGGGACGGTTGTTCCCGTACTTGCCGGCAGCGGTGACAGAGAGATAGGGTCACAGGAATTGCTTGATTTTATTGCTGATTATATGCCTTCCCCTGTGGACGTGCGGCCTCTTGAGATAGATGGCAAGGAAATTAAAGCAGATAAAAAAGAACCCCTGGTTTCTTTTGTTTTTAAGGCTGTGACGGATCCATATGTTGGGCAGTTAACATATCTTAGGATTTATTCCGGAGTTCTTCGGGCTGATTCGGAAGCTGTGAATGTTACAATTGGTTCAAAGGAGCGTATTGGACATATTTATACTATAAAAGGTAAAGAACAGATTGCAGTCTCGGAGGCCGGGCCGGGAGATATTGTGGCTGTTGCGAAGCTTAAGAATACCCATGTGAATAACACTCTTTGCGGTTCCGGGACGAAAATCTCTGTTACCCCGATTGAATTTCCCAAACCTCTTATATCATTTGCGGTTTATCCAAAAGCTAAGGATGATGAGGAGAAAATCGGTATCGGGTTCCATAGGATTGCGGAGGAGGATCCTACCATTAAAGTCGAGAGAAATAGTGATACTAAAGAACTTGTTATTTCAGGAATGGGCGCTTTGCATATAGAAGCAGCTATGCACAGAGTTAAAACAAAATTCCATGTTGATGCTGATCTTTTGGTTCCGAAGGTTGCTTACAAGGAAACAATCAAGAAAAAGTCCGATGGCCATGAAAAATATAAGAAGCAATCCGGTGGGAAAGGCCAGTATGGGGAAGTATATCTGAAAATTGAACCTCTTGAAAGAGGGGCAGGTTTTGAATTTGTTAATGAAATAGTTGGCGGTGCGATTCCCAGAAACTTTCTTCCGGCTGTTGAAAAGGGGATAAAGGAATCAATGATAGGGGGAATTGTTGCGGGGTATCCTGTAGTGGATACAAAAGCACGCTGTTATGACGGGTCATATCATGATGTTGATTCTTCAGAAATGGCTTTCAAAATAGCCGGATCAAAGGCTTTTAAAGACGCGTTTATGAAAGCAAAACCGATTTTGCTTGAGCCAATAATGAATATAGAGGTTGTTATCCCAAGTGATTATATGGGAGATATAACAGGGGACCTTAATTCAAAGAGGGGTAGAATTTCCGGTATGGAACCAAAAGGCTCACGTCAAAAGGTAAAAGCAATGGTTCCGCAGGCAGAAGTTTTTAGATATTCGACTGAACTTAGATCTATGACCGGTGGCAGAGGAACGTTTACAGTTGAGTTTTCACATTATGAAGAGGTTCCCGCGCACATAGCTCCTAAAATAATTGAAGAAGCAAAGAAGCAAAAAGAAAAATAAGAAAACAGTGAATAAAACCATT
>JAGLRQ010000151.1 GCA_023136205.1 Candidatus Auribacterota bacterium | reverse complement strand
TTTAGCAAGATTAGCCGTGAGATAACCGTCGCGGCGAAACTTGGCGGGGGTGACGTGAATATGAACCCTACGCTGAGAACGGTGTTGATGAATGCAAAAGAAGCGAACATGCCGCAGGACAATATAATAAAGGCTATAAAGAAAGGAACCGGAGAGCTTCCGGGCGTGAATTATGAGGAGTTTACTTATGAAGGGTATGGCCCCGGCGGAGTTGCCGTAATGATTGAGACGCTGACAGATAACAAAAACAGGACGACTGCTGAAATAAGATCGATATTTACAAAGAAAAATGGAAATCTGGCAGGTGCCGGTGCGGTGGCATGGATGTTTGATAAAAAGGCTTATTTTAGTGTCAAGGCAGGTAAAGAGGAAGAAGAGAAACTCATGGAATCTGTCCTTGATGCCGGCGTTGATGATATTGTTTTTGATGATGAAACCCTCCTATTTGAAATCACGGCTCCGCCTGGAAATTTTGATGCTGTTAGAACAGTTATTGAAACTGCTGGTTATGAAATAGAATCAAGCAGCCTGGCCTACGTTCCCAAGAACGCTGTTAAAGTGACAGGAGGTGAAGCCCGCTCGGTTATTGGACTAATAGAAACTCTCGAAGATCATGATGATGTTCAACATGTATATGCCAATTTTGATATACCCGGTAATGAAATTGAAGAGTATGCATCTGATAAATAAATTTACCCCGTTAGAAAACGAAGTTCTGTAACGGGGTTTACGCGGGCAGACAGATAAAGGTAGGAAATATGCGGGTAATGGGTATTGACCCGGGGACTCTTATTACAGGTTATGGGATTATTGACTTCAAAAAAAATAAATTTAATCCTGTTTGTTACGGAGCTGTCCGGAATAAAAGTTCGGACCTGATTTCTTCCAGATATTTGAATATTTTCAATAAACTCAATAAATGTATTGCTAAATATTCTCCAGATGTGGTTGCTCTTGAGGGGCAGTTTGTTTCAAAAAATGTCGTTTCTGCTTTTAAATTAGGACAGGCAAAAGGAATAGCTGTTTTGTGTGCGGCAAAAAACGGTATTCCTGCTTATGAATACCAGCCGAAAGATATAAAACAATCTGTTAGCGGAAGGGGAACTGCGGGTAAAGAACAGGTTGCCGTGATGATCAGGATAATCCTGGGGCTTGCTGATGTTCCTAAGCCTCAGGATGCTTCGGATGCCCTTGCGGCAGCTATATGTCACTGTAATAATATTTCAAACCGTGTTAATATTGTGAAAAGAATATGATGAGTGAAAATACTTGTCTGCAAAGGCTGCTAGAATGATAGGTTATATAAAAGGGAAACTGTTAAAGACGCATCCTGCCGGATTGCTTGTTGATGTTAACGGTGTAGGATATGAGGTGAAAATATCTTTAAACACTTTCGAAGAAGTTCAAAAGATGGACGGGGCAGCAGAACTTTTTATTGAAACTGTTGTGAAGGAAAATGAGATTAGTCTGTACGGTTTCGCAACGGAAAATGAAAAGTTCCTTTTTAAAATGCTGGTATCGGTTTCCGGAGTAGGCCCTAAGCTTGCGATTTCATTTTTAAGCGGGATGACCCCTCAGGTTCTTGTTTCTGCTTTGAGAACAGGGAATGCATCTGTTTTATCCGGCATTCATGGTGTTGGGAAAAAGACAGCAGATAGATTGATCCTTGAGTTGAAGGATAAATTTAGGAAAACGGGCCTTGTGGAAGGTTCAAATATGTGTCAGCCTGTCACCGGAGGACAAAGTGCAATGGCCGATGCTGTTATGGCTCTTATTTCTCTTGGATTTGACAGTAAGTACGCGGCTGGGGCTGTTGATAAAGCTTTTGACGTTTTGGGCGAGGACGCCAGCGTGGAAAATCTTGTTCGAGAAGCTTTGAAAAAATAATAAATAGTAGCGGTGAATCATGGAAAAGATCTTTGATGAAGTTGTTCAGAAACCGGATGCGCAGTTCGAAAATAAACTTCGTCCTTCCCGGATGAGTGATTTTGTAGGACAGGAAGCAGTTAAGGAAAGACTGCTTGTTGCTGTCCAGGCGGCAAAAGGGCGAAAAGAACCTCTTGATCATGTGATTTTTTCAGGGCCTCCCGGCCTTGGAAAGACAACACTTGCTTACATCATTGCCGAGGCAATGGGGGCGGAGTTAAAAACCTCAACCGGGCCTGTAATTGAGAAACCAGGGGATCTTGCCGGTATCTTAAGCAACATAGAAGAAGGGTCTGTGCTGTTTATTGATGAAATACACAGATTAAATAATGTAGTTGAAGAGTATTTGTATTCCGCTATGGAAGATTTCAGGATTGATGTTTTGATAGACCAGGGGCCGGGTGCAAGGTCCATAAGGTTAAACCTTCCCAGATTTACTCTTATAGGTGCTACGACGCGTTCGGGCCTTTTATCGGCTCCCCTTCGGGCAAGGTTTGAGATTTCGGAAAGGCTTGATTTTTATAAACCGGAAGAGATAAAGAAAATTATTACTCGTTCTTCTAAAATTCTTTCTGTTGAAATTGATAAGGAAGGTGCAAAAGAAATTTCGTTTAGATCAAGGGGAACCCCCAGGATTGCAAATGCTCTTTTAAAAAGGGTAAGGGATTATGCACAGGTAAAAGCAGATAATAAGATAAACAGGGATGTAGCGCGAACAGCACTTAAGTTACTTGGAATAGATGAGAAAGGTTTTGACGAAATGGATAAAAGAATACTTGATACGATAATAAGTAAGTTTGGTGGAGGCCCTGTCGGGGTGAATACGATTGCTGTATCAGTCGGCGAAGAACCGGAGACGATTGAAGAGGTATATGAACCTTATCTTATACAGCAGGGTTTTATAAAACGTACGCCCAGCGGCAGAAAAGCAACTCAAATTGCCTATGCCCACCTTGATATTAAACCTGAAAAAAATGTTCAGGAAAATCTTTTCTAGCGCGGGTTGTCTCTTTTCTTTATAACTAACCAGTCTTTGTAAGCTGCTATTACTGTTAGCTCATCTTTATTTTTCACATTAATATCTTTTTCTTTTCCCATGAAGACATCGTTGTGTATCGCTTTTGGTAGAAATCCTTCCTTAAAATTATCACAAAACGCGTAGTTAAATCCATTAACGACTTTAGCGATAAAGATATTTGATTGGCTCCAATAGTTTGAGTAAATATTACATCCCTCATATAACTGCGACGGAATTTGTTTTAAGGCTTTGTGGAAGTTTGTTGGCTGCCTGCTTAATATCTTTGAAGTGATCCTTACCTCCGCGCCCAGAGTTATAAGAAGAATAACCGCAACTAATATCTTTTTGTTTTTCTTTTGGATATTTTTGTCTTTTAGATATATTCCTATGGAAAGGGCGGTGATAATTGCCAGCGCGGGGTATGATGGAACTATGTACCAACTTAACTTTGTTTTTATAAATGTTGCTACTGTAATTGGAACTAAAAACCAGATAACGTATAAAACATGTTTCTTGATTACTCCTGAATTTATTTTTTTTCGTATCAGGAACAGGGTAGAAAGAAATGTTAAAATCCAGTACCAGTTTTTTTCCATCATTTTTATAAAATAGTATGAATAGCCGCCGCTATGGCCGTGAACTGCCCGGGTTGTCCTTTCTAAAAGGTCAAGCTGAACCATCTTTTGTAAGAAGCTATAGCCATCTTTTATATATCTGAGATATCCCCAGGCCAAAATAGGAGCAAGAGAGAATAAAATCAGCAATATAAGATGATTAATTTTAAACTCTTTATACCGTTTTGATATGAATATATATAAAATTACTATCAAAATCAGGTATATTGCCGCAAAGCTTTTTAATAAAAAAGAAAGTGATATCATTAATCCTACCGTTGCGGATTTTAGAGAGTTGTTTTTTACCGTTTCTATACTTAATACAGAGATGCATATAAAAAAAGTTAATAAGACATCATATTCGCCTGATCTTGCCGAGTGATGACAGAGGAATGAATATGTTGTGGCCAGAACCAATCCGGATATCAGGGCTTCCATTTTTAGATTTTTTCGATAGAGTATCAGCATAATAATAACTATGCATCCAAAGCCGCTTATTGCTGACGCGAAGCGTAACGCGAAAAGGTTGTATCCAAAAAGTTTATATCCAGCTATGATAAGCCAGAGGCCGAGAGGAGGTTTCAGGCTATGATGATCATCTGTGTCTTCTCCAAAAGTTGTAATGATATATTCATTGTTCTGAATCATTTCGTATGCATCAACTCCATATGTTGACTCGTCCCAGCTGTGGGCTTTGGTGCTCCCAAGCCTGAAAAATATGTTGAAACCCGCTATTGATAAAACGCAGGCGAAAAGTAGAAAATATTTTTTATTTGAGAAGTTTGACATATCGATATAACTGTTAATTATCCCGGTTTTTTTTTATAATATGCAAGTATTTACTGAAAATCCAGTAATTTGTTTGTTTGTGTAATTGTAGTTCCGGAATCCGTTAAGAAAAAGGAGACTATGTGAAAATCTTACTTCATACTTGCTGCGGCCCCTGTGCGACGTATCCTGTAACAAGGCTTCTTTCAGGTAGTAACGAAGTAAACTGTTTCTTTTATAATCCGAACATCCAGGGCTACAGGGAGTATATTAAAAGGCTAAAAGCTGTTGGTGAAGTCTGCAGACATTTTAATATAGCTCTTACGATCCCTGAAAGGTACGAAATAGAGGCGTGGTTTCGCATGGTTGTTGGAGATTTGCGTGACAGGTGCAGCCGGTGTTATAAAGACAGGATTGAAAAGACCGCTCTTAAGGCAGTAGAAATTGGTTGTGATGTTTTTACATCTACACTTCTTATCAGCCACAAACAAGACCATGAGAAAATAAAGAACATTTGTGAAGAAGCGGCAAAGAGTAATAACATTGAATTTTATTATGAGGATTTCAGGAAAGGCTGGAGGGAGCACTGGCAGATGACTGATGAACTTGATTTGTATAAGCAGAATTACTGCGGTTGTCTGTTCAGTGAATATGAAAGATTTAAAAACAAGGAAGACTGCAAAGAATGAATAGCTCTAATTTATTTAAGCTGGTTTCCGATTTTAAGCCGACCGGTGACCAGCCCGAGGCTATAAAAAAGATTATTACTGCCTTCAGTAAAGGAAAATCTCAGAAAGTCCTGGAAGGTGTAACAGGGTCAGGCAAGACCTTTACGGTGGCAAATGTAATAAGCAAGTTTAATGGCCCGGCACTTGTAATTGCTCATAACAAAACGCTCGCGGCTCAGCTTTTTAGCGAACTGAAGAACTTTTTTCCTGATAACGCTGTGGAGTATTTTGTTTCTTATTATGACTACTACCAGCCTGAAGCATATATTCCCCAGACTGACACATATATTGAAAAGGATGCTTCAATAAATGAAGAGATAGAGAAATTGAGGCTCTCCGCGACGGCTTCCCTGCTGTCCCGGAAAGATGTGATAATAGTTGCGAGTGTTTCATGTATTTATGGATTGGGTTCGCCTGAAGATTATAAAAACATGTTTGTTTTTTTAAAGAGGGGCATGTGTCTGGAACGGTGGGAATTTCTCAAGCTCCTGGTGGGTATTCAGTATACGAGAAATGACATAGCTTTTACCCCCGGCACTTTCAGAGTAAGGGGTGACGTAGTTGAAGTTTTTCCATTGTATAATAAACCGCCGATCAGGGTGTCTTTTTGTGATAGCATAATTGAAACCCTGTATTTGATAGATCCTCTTACAGGTAAAAAGAGTAAGGATATTGAGGAGATAAATATATTTCCCACCAAACATTTTGTTCTGCCCCGGGAGAAGATAAAAAATGCAACGGGCAATATTCTTAAAGAACTTGATGAAAGGCTGAAATATTTTATTTCAAATAATAAACTCCTTGAAGCGCAGCGACTTGAATCAAGAACAAAATATGATGTGGAAATGCTTGCTGAAATGGGGTACTGTTCGGGAATTGAAAATTATTCCAGGCATTTGACCGCGCGTTTACCAGGATCACGGCCTTTTTGCCTTATAGATTTTTTCCCAAAAGTTTTCTTAACTGTAATTGATGAATCTCATGTAACAATTCCACAGGTTCGCGGGATGTACGCGGGTGACAGATCCAGGAAGGAAACACTTGTTGATTTTGGTTTCAGATTGCCTTCGGCGCTTGATAACAGGCCTTTAAATTTCAATGAATTTGAAAGCCTCGCAAAGAGAGTATTATATGTGTCTGCTACTCCCTGTAGGTATGAGATTGAAAAAGACGCTGATCCTGCGTGTCAATTGATAAGGCCGACAGGCCTTATTGATCCGGATATAGAAGTAAGGCCGCTGGAAAGCCAGGTTGATGACCTGGTCGGCGAAATAAAAAAATATGTTAAGAACAAAGAGAGGGTACTTGTAACTACTCTGACGAAAAAAACCGCGGAGGATTTGACTTTGTATTTGAGTAAACTCGGAATCAGGGTAAAATACATACACTCGGACATTGGCGCGATTGAAAGAGTTGAAATTCTAAGAGAGCTCAGGGCAGAAAAGTTCGATGTTCTTGTTGGTATTAACCTTTTAAGAGAAGGGTTGGACCTTCCGGAGGTTGCACTTGTTGCTATTCTTGATGCTGACAAGGAGGGTTTTCTTCGTTCTGAGACTTCACTTATACAAACGTCGGGACGAGCAGCAAGGAATATTAATGGAAAAGTTTTGCTTTATGCTGATAAAATGACCGATGCGATTAGAAAAACAATAGAAGTAACATCAAAGAGGAGGAAAATTCAGCAGGAATATAACCGCAAACATAATATTAAACCGTCTTCTATCATTCGTTCGGTTCAAACGGCGCTTGCCTCCAGGAAAAAAGAAGTGGAAGAAATTGTTGAGAGTTTTGTTAAAGAAGGGCCGGTTCCTTATAAAACACTTGAGGAAATATATATACTTGAAAAAGCAATGAGAGAAGCCGCGGACAAACTGGAATTCGAGGAAGCCGCGGAACTGCGGGACAAAATTTCCAGATTAAAGGTAAAAGGGGCAAAGAAAAGATAAAGGGGTAAGATGAATATTTTTAATAAATATACGGAAAAACTGGTTAAGCTTGCTCTTGGTGAAGATATAGGGAAGGGTGATATTACTACAGAGGCGCTGCTTATTGAGACTCAAAGCGGGAAGGCTGATTTTATAGCGAATGAAGATTTTATTGTTGCCGGACTTGAATTGGTTGATTACCTATTTAAAATGGTTGATCCGCTGGTAATAACTCATAAAAAGGTAAAAGACGGCCATAGAATCAGGAAGGGAAGTATCCTGGTGGCAATAGAGGGGAATGTAAGATCACTTATGAAAGGTGAGAGGGTAGCATTGAACTTTATTTCAAGATTGTCCGGGATAGCAACACTTACGTCACAGTATGTAGAAGCAGTAAAGCCTTACGGCACAAAAATAATGGATACAAGAAAAACAACCCCAGGGTGGAGAATTCTTGAAAAATATGCTGTTACAGTGGGTGGAGGCAAAAGCCATAGAATGGGTTTATATGACCAAATACTTATAAAAGACAATCATTTGAAGCTATGTGCAAGGGAAACAAGGAATTCTGTTAAAATTGCAATTGACAGAGCCGTAAGAAGGAAAGGCAAATATTTTGTGGAAGTTGAGATAGATGATCCGGAACTGGTTACTATTGCAAAAGGAAGCGGAGCGGATCGTGTGATGCTTGACAATATGACGACAGATCAAATGAGAAGAGCAATAGAACTTGCAGGCGGCGAAATAGAATTGGAAGCTTCGGGGGGTGTTTCTCTTGACAACGTCGTTGAAATAGCGAAAACCGGTGTTGATGCTATTTCAATCGGTGGGTTGACTCATTCCGCCGAAAGTGTTGATATCAGCATGGAGTTCAGAAATGGATATTAATTCTAAACTTATAAAAGCCCTGCATTCCAGGACAGACGAATATCTTTCCGGTACGGAGATTGCTGTGGAGCTCGGGGTTTCGCGGACTGCCGTGTGGAAACATATTGAACAAATTCGAAGCGTAGGTTATGAGATAGAAGCTGTTCCCCACTTGGGATACCGGCTTGTTAAAATTCCGGATAAACTTTTGCCCGATGAAATTGAAAGAGGTTTGAAAACCAGTGTTATAGGAAAGAAAATACTTGTCTATGAAAAATGCAGTTCAACGAGTGATGTAGCAGAAGAAATTGCGCGTTCCGGGGGAAAAGAAGGAACCGTTATTTTTGCCGAGCACCAGACAAACGGCCGCGGCAGACTGGGCCGGAAATGGATTTCATATAAGGGGAAAGATATTCTCTGTTCGGTTATTTTACGGCCTTATATGACACCTCAAAATTCATCACTTATAACGATTATTGCTGCGGCTTCTGTTTGTGAAGTGTTAAGAGAATTTGGTATTTTGGCCGGGATAAAATGGCCAAACGATATTGTTGTCAAGGGCAGGAAAATAGGAGGTATTCTTACCGAGATAAACACTGAAATGGATAGGATAAACTATGTGATTTTGGGGATAGGTTTGAATGTGAATTCTTCATTAAAAAATTTGTCCTCGAAAGTTGTAAAAACGGCGACTTCAATGATACACGAAACCGAAAACAAGGTGGACAGAATTGAAACGGTACGTAAACTGTTGAAATTTATGGATCATAAATATGAAGAGCTGAAAAGAGGTAAATACAGCGAGATTATGAGAGAATGTATAGATTTTTCAGAAACTTTGGGCAGAGTAGTAAAAATAAGGAGCGGGAAGAAAGTATATGCCGGATACGCGCAGGATTTTGATGATTCGGGAGCTCTTAATTTAAGGAAGGATGATGGAGCAGTTGAAAAGGTTGTTTCAGGAGAATTAATATAAAAACCAGTTGCCGATTAAAAATTAAAGAATAAAATGAAAAAGATATTATGTATTGATATAGGAAATACTTCGATTGATACCGGGATATACGGTTTCGGGAAAATCAGTAAACGGCTCAAGTTTTCTCATAAACAAATGAACAGGTTTTTGACATACACAGGGAAACTTTTTAGGAACAAAGAGGCTGATTCTGTTTCTATTTGCAGTGTGGTTCCTGCAGCAACACGTGGTCTTTTAAGGGAGCTTAAAAAAAACTGCGATAAAACATATGTTGTGCGGCCTGAGAAATTAAAGACAATAAAGATCAACAGCAGCTATAGAAAGAATGTGGGAGCTGACAGAGTTGCTAATGCTGCTGCCGTCTCTAAATTTTGTAAAGTTCCTGCTCTTGTAATTGATTTTGGAACGGCTATTACATTTGATGTTATAAAAGAACCTTTTCATTATGACGGTAGTGTTATCTTTCCGGGGTTGAGAGTCTCAAAGGACGCTCTTGTTTCTTCGGCGGCTCTATTGGGCCCTTTTGATTTTTGCCGGGCGAAATCGGTAATCTGCAAGAGCACACCTGAAGCGATGTGCTCAGGCTTATATTTTGGGATTCTTGAACTGGTAGACGGAATTAGGCTGAGAATAGAGAAGGAACTCAAGGTAAAATTTAAAACAGTTGTTGGAACCGGAGGAGATGCCGGAATATTTGCAAAGGAGAAAATTTTCAGTGTTATAAATGAAGATTTGACACTTATGGGAACCGCGTTATTAATGCTGAGGGAAGAGCAAAGAAAAAAATTGCTACAAAGGCACAGATGACCGAAATGAGCGTGGAGCGAGAACTGTTAAAAATGTATAAGCTGATGAGGGCTCATTTCGGGTATCGTAATTGGTGGCCCGGGGAGACATCCTTTGAGGTTTGCATAGGCGCAATTCTTACACAAAATACCGCGTGGTCCAATGTAAAAAAAGCCGTTGAAAATCTGAAGAATGGGAAATTGCTGTCATCCCGCAAGATTTTTAATAGTTCAAACAAACAGTTGTCTTTCCTTATAAAACCATCCGGTTATTTTAATCAGAAAGCCAGGACGCTTAAGGCTTTTTGCCGCTTTCTTATCCATAACTATAACGGTTCTTGTTCCAGGATGTCAAAGGTTGAGACCTCTGAATTGAGGAATAAACTCCTTTCTGTCAAAGGGATAGGCCCTGAAACGGCTGATTCAATCTTGTTGTATGCCTGTAATAAGCCGGTGTTTGTAATTGACGCGTATACAAAGAGAATATTTTCAAGGCATGGGTTTTTTGAGGAAAATATTAAGTACGACGGAGCGCAGTTTTTTTTTGAGACAAATCTTAAAAGAGACATTGGTTTTTATAACGATTACCATGCTCAGATTGTTGAAACAGGCAAGAATTATTGCAGAAAAAAACCGGGATGTGAAGCCTGTCCGTTAAAAGGGTTATTGACAAAGTAAAAGCAAATTTGTAAAAATATTGATTGAATGGGGGGAGAAAGGATGAAGAAACTTTTTGTTATGTTTCTTAACCTGCTGGTTTTTATATCATTTTGCGGCATTAATCACGCTTTTGCCAGTAAGGAAGAACCAAAAGCTGTGTTTATTATTGCAAGTTCCAATTTTCGGGATGAAGAACTTTTTATTCCTATGAGGATTTTTAGAAGAGCGGCATGGGAAGTGGAAGTGGCTTCTTCAGTAAAAGGAAAAATTGTTGGTATACAAGGTAACGAAATTGAGGCAAGCAAACTTGTGTATGAAATGAAACCAGGTGATTATGATGTCATAATTTTTGTTGGCGGAAATGGCGCGACAGAATATTGGAATGATCCAACAGCTCACAATATAGTTAAGATTGCTGTTAAAGATAATAAAATCCTTGGCGCAATAGGTATAGCTCCTATAATTTTGGCAAACGCGGGTATTCTGAAAGGCAGAAAAGCCACATCATGGGAGGCGGTACAAAATCGCCTGCGGATAAAAGGTGTAGTCTGTTTAGATAAAACAGTTGTTATAGATAACGTGATAGTTACCGCAAGAGGGCCTAAAGCGGCTGAAGAATTTGCAAACGCTTTGTTGGCCCTCGCAGAGAAACATGGCTATGGGATTGAATATAAAGAAGATGACGAAAAACGAAAATATAAACATAATAATAATCAACATCGGTGATGAGCTTTTGGGCGGAGAAATTGTTAATTCCGATTTTAAAATAGTTGCCTCTGCCGTTACATGTTATGGCGGTTCTGTAGTAAAACAAATTTCTCTTCCTGATAAAAAGGATATAATAAAAAAAGGTTTGGAAAATGCCTTTTCGGCGTGTGACGCGGTTATAACCACAGGTGGATTAGGCCCTACCACGGACGACCTTACAAAAAAAATTGCAGCGGAAATTTTTGGAAAGAAACTTGTCAGTAAAAGCCGTTTGTATAAAGTTCTCAAAGAAAGATACAAATTTTCGGTTCCTGCTGTAACAGAAGATTCGATGAGAGAACAGTCCCTTGTCCCCGAAGGGGCTAAAATTGTAGCAAATGAAATAGGAAGTGCCCCGGGTTTTTATTTGGCGGAAGGGAAAAAGAGGCTTTTAATGTTTCCAGGCCCACCTGCGGAGCTTATCCCTATGCTTGATGGTGGATTAAAGTGCCTTGGTTTAGGCCGCGGTAGAAAAGGAGCAAAAACAATTAAATATTTAAGTATTACTGGAATGTCTGAGTCTGTTGTGGATTCGACTTTAAGAAAAATCGTCGGGAAGTCCAGAGAGATATCTTATGGTTTAAGATCTCATCCGGGTGAAATTATTATAAGGCTTAAGCGGGAAATTGCTGCCGGCAGTAAGTTTGACGATTTGGTTATGCTAATAAGGGAAGAATTCGATAATAATATATTTTCCGAAGATAATGAGTCTGTAGAAGAAGCAGTCGGGAAGCTTTTAAAGGAAAAGAAAAAAACTGTGGCGGTTGCCGAATCGTGTACCGGAGGGCAATTGGGAAAAATGATAACAGATATTCCCGGGAGTTCTGAGTATTTTCTTGGGGGATATGTTACTTATTATGATAATTTAAAGATTTTGGATCTTGGCGTTTCTCAGGATACCCTTGTAGAGCACGGAGTAGTTAGTTCCCAATGCGCGCTTCAAATGGCGAGAGGCTGCAGAAGAAGATCTACTTCGGATATTGCCATAGGT
>JAGLRQ010000150.1 GCA_023136205.1 Candidatus Auribacterota bacterium | reverse complement strand
CCGGATAAAGATGCCGGTTGTCCAATGGCAAGGATGATTACAGCTGATCAACTTAAGGCATTGAAGAGCAAACATCCTGACGCGAAAGTTATATGCTATGTTAACAGTACTGCCGAAGTTAAAGCAGAGAGTGATTTATGCTGTACCTCGGCGAATGCTGTAAAAATGGTAAACGAAGCATTAAAAGACGCGAAGGAAATAATTTTTATTCCTGACCAGTATCTTGCCGGCTATGCCTCCTTAAAAACTGGAAGGGACATGATTATATGGAAAGGATATTGTCCTTCTCATGTCAAAATACTTCCTGAGTATGTACAGGAGCAAAAGAGGCTTCACCCGGAAGCGAAAGTTCTTGTTCACCCTGAATGCAGGCCGGAAGTGATAGCCCTTGCCGATGAAGTTCTTTCAACAGAAGGCATGTTAAGGTTCAGCAGGAAATCCGAAGCAAAAGAAATAATTATAGGCACCGAAATCGGGATAATCCACAGGCTGAAAAAAGAAAATCCGGAAAAAACTTTTTATCCGGCCTCTCATCTTGCTGTCTGCCCCAACATGAAAAAGATAACCCTTGAAAAAGTTCTCTGGTCTCTTGATACTATGGACTACAGGGTAGAAATCCCCCAGGCTATTCTCTCAAAAGCCAAAATAAGCATAGAGAAAATGCTGGATTACAGGGATTAGTAAAATCAGGGGATACAATATTAATCCGCCTTTGCGAAATTCCCCGTACGTAAGTGCGGAGATGAATAAGGAGGTATTGGAATGGACAAGGCAATTATGATTTTGGGTGTTTGTTTGATAACGGTTTTTCTCTGTAATTTTTTCGCGTATTTAATAATAGTCCGTCTTCTAAAGATAGCGGATAAATTAACGCTACAGTTAATAGTTATAGCTACACTTGCAGGTATTGGTGCGGTACTGGGTACAACAGTATTAGCTCCTTGGCTTCGGCTTCATTTTTAAAGCATGTTAGAAATCCAGTAAGTAAAGGGGAAGATAAACGGGGGACAGAATGAGATACCCCGGGTTTTACGGACATATTAATTATGCGACAACCTTTAATTCCATCATCTCTGGAGTAATATAATTCAATGTTTGATGTAATCGCTGTCTGTTATAAAAAATCTCTATAAACTTAAACAATTAAAGAAGCAAGTCCTTTTAAAGGGCCTACAGAAGAATGACCTTCCTGAAAAAACTTATTAAAGTAGGGTTAGGGGAGATTTGGGATTGTCGATATTGGATAGGCTCCTTTAGCGCCATCTTTTTTTGTGCTTTCTTTTTTGGTGTGAAAGAACATTCAGTCACTTTTTTTATAAAAGAGGGTGGGGCAGCAAATTTTTCAACGGATTCCTTAAGAGTGTTTAAGGAGTTACCATTCCTGGAACCCGTGCCAATTGAACCTATAACTGTTAGCATTTTAAATAGTTTTAGCTACATTTTAAGTAATCTCCAAGCATGTCTTATCATTTTACTTGGAGGTTTATTTACTATATTTCTAATTCCAATATACAAATTACTTGAGTTAGGATTTCTCTACGGAGGCATCTGTTTTGAATTGACAAAATTTAAGTGGTATGGGATTCTTGCAATTTTACCCCACGGGATTTTAGAGTTTTTTGTCTTCCTCACATTTTGTTCATTACCTCTCAACTTTTGTTTTGGACTTTGGATGAATAGGAAAAAAATAAATTTTAAAAAATCCATATGGTATGGTTTCAAATCTATTTGTTGTTCTGTATGCCTACTTTCACTTATTCTTATTATAGCAGGTTTTGTGGAGGGGATTGTAAGTTTAAGATTATATAATTTATTAGCTCGTCCATTATGGGAGAAAGGTATTGTAACTGAAAAAATAGAAATTGAAAGCAACAATCTTATTAAAGTCTTTTATGAAACAACAGATGAGATAAAATGTAAAGATACAGCCCAAAAATTATCTTATTTTGGCAAAGGGATAATACCTCTATTAAAAAATGAAATCCTTAAGGGTTCTTCTACTAATTCAAAATTATGGTGTAGTGTAACTCTTAGGGTTATAGATTCAGAAAAAGCAAAAAATATTATATTGCAGGCAATTGAAAAAAACAATATTACAGAAGAAGATAAAAAATTATTACAACAAATTATAAAATAAGAAAGGAAGAAATGGGGAGAAGAAATGGGGACGGTTTGAGATACCCCGGGTTTTACGGACATATAACCACGGGGTAACCGCGGGGAACAGAACACTTAATTATCCAACCTTAACCCTGCCCTGCAGATGATTTCGAGTTTTACATATGGCTATGATGAAACAGACAAAATAGGGACAGCTGTACTAGCTC
>JAGLRQ010000015.1 GCA_023136205.1 Candidatus Auribacterota bacterium | reverse complement strand
GCTATACCAACCAGAAAGAGCGCTGCCGCGGCAGCAATCGCGTAGGAAACACCGATAACCGCTTCCAATGGAATCTGATTAACCTTCCTGCGAACAAGAGAATAGAAAACGGATGCTGCCAATGTAAAACCAAATGCGCAGGCATACCCAAATAGCGAATCACCATGTACTCCAAAGGCAACATGCGCGACAATAGCACCCACTGCTGCAATCTGAGCCAGCGCAATGTCGATGAATATTACCTCCCTCTGGAGAACATGGATACCCATATACCCCAAAATGACAACCATTGTCAGACAAACTAAAAATGGCTGGCCAAAAATTTGAATGAGCTGCAACATAGCTAACTCCTTTTTCCATGGATTAGACCTTTTGTGGTAACAAGGCACGAATAATCACAGCACAGACGAAAACCCCCCCTAATGATAAAACCAAACTGGGGCCATAAGGGAAATCAAAGAAATATGACGCAAAAAGCCCTATTAAACAGGCCATAAGTCCTATAGCCCATCCAATTGCCACGGCACTACCCCATTTCTTCGTAAACATCGCAACGGTTGCTGCTGGAATCATAAGAAACGCATAGGCCAGCAAAACCCCGGCAATCGGAACAACAAGAACCGTAATAATCCCCTGGGTAGTAAAAAATAAAAAGTCCCAAAACTTCTCTTTCCCAATCCCAAGTTTTTTTTCGGTTAAACCTATAAACTTACGACGAAATTTGTAATGAAACAATAATAGAACCGTATAAGCAGCAGTTGTTATAATAACAAGAGGCCAGGTTACCCATAACATACAACCTGAAAGGGTTTTAGTAACATAAGTTTCTCCGCCTGAAAGTTTATCCGCTAAAAGAAGAGATGCCGCAAGGGCCATGGCGTACATAATGCCTATAACAGCTTCTCTCGGTATCAACCGATTCTTAGGCTTAATTACCGCAAGCAACACAGCGCCAAAAAGAACAGCTATCATTGAGACTAGATACGAGCCCGCTGTTCCATATCGGATTCCTATCCCTATTCCGGCCAAAGCACCAAAAGCCGCCAGCTGATCGAGAACAAGATCCGAAAAGATGATAGTCCGCCTAATAACGTGGAGCCCAAGATAAGTATGTAAAATCAGAACCACTGCCAAAAATGTAATCTGTATTGTAAAGAATCTTAAGGTCTCTGACATTCCAACCTCCATTTCCGTGTTACTGCCTGCTCAAAGGGCCTTTTTCATGATACGCGGCAATAAGTCCATTAATCCAGCAATCAACAAGTTGAAAATAGTCATTGACACCTGTTTCACCGCCAACGTAAAGCGGAACAATTACCGCCTTGGCATCTACCCTGTTGGCAATGGTTCGAATCTTTTGCTCATCAAAGTAATTTGCTGCCAGGATAATCTGAATATTTCTCTCTCGCATCATTTCAACAAGACTTGTCACATGTTTAGGTGAAGGGGGGATCCCCGGCTTTGGCTCTATAGTTCCAGCTTCTTTAAGCCCGAATAGCTTTAAAAAATAAACCCAGTTCTTGTGATAAGTGACAATAAAAGTGCCCCGGATAGAAAGCATTTTTTTCATCCAGCCGCCTAGATAATCAATAAGCGGTTTATCATGCAACTTTTGCCTTTTGAGAAAGGGGATTAATGTTCCTTTTTCAGCCAGACTGCATAAAGTATCACCCCCGAGCATCTGAACAAGCGCTTCACCAAAAAGGCATTTGTCTATCTCATCCAGCAGATTCTTAAGGTTTGCCAGATAAGCTTCTTTCCCCTCGGGATCATTCTTAGTCAACCCTATTGCAATATTACGAGCAGCAACCTTCATATTAATGGGACTGCAGGTAACGTGTGGATTGCCGTAGATGTGAACACCCCCTTCCATCCTCGATATAGTCACTGGTTTTTCCAAAAGGTTCATACCCTGTGCGGCTGAAACATAGCCACTCTGTCCGCTGCGGATATGAGTATTACCTGATTTATTTATAATAGTGGGTAACCACAGTTCAAGGTCTAAACCTGTGCTTATTAACACATCTGTGTCACGAATTTCAGTTACGAAAGAGGGCTTAGGCCGGATAAAATGCGCATCTTGATCCCCGTAAACTATATGAGTTACTGAAACACGTTCTTTCCCTATTTGTTTTGCAAGCACAGCATAATCAGGCAGTGTCGTGACAACTTTAAGAGGGGTTTTTGCTTCACAGAATAAACAGCCCACAAAAAGAATCCCCGCAACTGTTAAATATATTAAAAACCATAATCTTTTCATATCAGATTTCCTCCTGTATTAATATCTTTCATGCTTATGGGGCCCTATTGCAAAAACAGCCTGGAGCATTATTCTGTCTTCCGGCTTTTCAAGGTGTTTGCTTTCTAAATGGTTATATTCAAGCCGGAATTTCACAAAAGGACTCTGATGCCAGGTAATATAAGGGCTGATTTGCCATTGATGTGTATCTTCAGTATAAGCCAGCGGCGATAGAGTACCGGCATAAGTTTTTGTATCGGGTTTGTAAAAGTCAAAGCGCGTACCAATATCGAGTGTACGACTTACTCTGGACTGAAGATAGGTATACGCACCCCAGGAATTCAAAACGTCTGCTCCCGAATTGTCCGGTGCCAGGATATCTCTATTAAGCCAGTATAACTCGCTTCTCCATTCAAGGTTGCGATATCTCATATTGTCAGCAGGTTCCCATAGAAAACTTAAATCAGCACCATAAACAGCTGTATGTTTACTATCCTCCTTTGTAATTGTTGTACTACCTGAGCTTACATCCCATTCTCTATTCCATCCAACAAGGCCTGTCAAACCAAATTCCATGTACACATCCCTGGAAAGATTACGGTAGTTCTTATAATGAGCCAGCATACTTGGAATACCAATAACATTTCCTGAAAACAACCTGTCATTCTCGCCATTGGTTACCTGAAATACAAGTTCCTGCGATGAGTTTCCGAGAGGTGGCATGGCCCAGTCCAAAGAAACACCTGTTTGGTTTAACCCTCCACTTCCAAAAATCTGCCGCAGTGCCAGCGGAAAATCAACCTGATCCAGAGCATGTTTGTGCCAGCGGTTAACGACACCGAATTGCTGCCGGAATTTGCCCATGGTAAGATTCACATTATTCATAACACCATATCTGGTAAAATAAGCTTCGCCTATTTTAGCCGTACTTGTAGTAACCGGAATAGCAGCCTTAAAGCGCGTGTAAGGATCCATGTACGCTTCAAAATGGATGCCCAGGTTTCTGAAATTAAAATTGAACCGGTCAGCATAATTATCCGCTGCGTAGGTATTTACGATGTCACCTGTAATGCTTATTTCCGGGTTAAGTTTCTGCAACGCAAGTCCGGCTTGTTTGAATATTGTTTCTTCCAGTTTTTCCTTATATTCTTCTTTCTCCGCTTCTGCTTCCGCAAGATGCCGCAGAGATTTAACATCCGACTCTTTTTCCGCTGTGACAGTTCCGGTTTTCTGAATTTCTTTGATTTGTGTTGTCAGGGCTTTGATTTCTTTTTCATGCGTTTGCCGCATCTCAATAATCTGTTTTTGCAGGTCTAAAAGCTGTTTTTTAAATTCTGAAATTTCATCTACATTATGATTTACCTCTTTTATGTTTTTCCCTTCTGTTAAAGTTGATTCTTGAGATAAAACATAGGGCATAAACAGCAAAAACACAGCAATGGAATTTATAAAAACACATATTTTTTTATTTTTCATATACACCTTCTTTACCATCTTTCTGTTAAACAATATGGATTAAGCCTGTGAATATTTTTTATCTGTTGTATAAAAACTGATTTTGCGAAAAGAAGATTTTTTGATTGCTAATTAGAAGGAACAACAAAGAGGTGGTGCCCGGGAGAAGTGAGAGAAAAAAAGGTTTTTACCCGTAAGTTTTTTAATGCGGCGAAGGATAAAACAGGCTACCGCAAGAAATATTAAAAAAATTGCTGTCTGGATAGCATTCGAGAGGGTAGCAAGGCCCCAGATACAAGCAGGGCATTTATCATGATGTCCTTCACCAACAGGATGATTATGTAAAACGGGTTGAAACAGGAAGAAAAAAAGGCAGAAGAAACAGCCTGCGAAGAGAAAAATTTTAATATGTTTTTTTATTTGCATTTATAGGCCAAAATCTGTATCGATAGCAGAAGTAAACTTTTCTATAGTATAATCGATTGTCAACAATTTTACATAGGAAAAATTTAAAATAGAAATTATATCTATTTTAAATTTTTAGCAGGTAATCAGCAATTGCCCTGTAGAGAGCGCTGACGGCCAGGATTGAACAATGGCTATGGTTTTCAGGTAATCCCTGCAATAACTCTTTTATCTGTTTTGGGGAAATTCCCAAAGCGTTGTTGATATTTTTGCCTTGCGCCAGTTGAGCGGTAATCTCTCCGCACACTATGGTTGAAATACAACCATTAGTGTAAAATTTTGCTTCCTGTATAATATTATTATCTATAAGGAGGTAGAATTCCATTTCATCTCCGCAAGGGCCTTTAATCACCGCGCTTCCGATTGGATCATTCATTCTGCCAAAGTATTTTGGGTTTTTTGCAATCTCAATGATAGTCTTAGGGTATGTTGATAAATCTTTTTCTTCGGGAGTATTAGTTGACATTGCTGTCTCCTTGGAAATTTACTTGAATATATTTTTAAATATCCAAAATCTGTCCTGCTTTTACTGAAATGAAATTATCCTTGTATTTTTCTTCAAAAATCTTTTCAGCTTCTTTACCGCTGCAGTGTGTAGGCCCGACTTTTTTAATTCCCAATTCTTTAAATGTATCAACTATAGTTGATATGGTATGTTTATCTTTGTTCATCAGGTGAAATCCTCCAAATACTAAATAAAATTGTTCAGAAGGAGACTCGTTTTTAATTTTTCCTACTATGTTTATAATTCCGGGATGAGCACATCCTGTTATCGCGGTAATACCATTTTTTGTTTTTACAACAAGTGCTTGTTCAGGCATACCCTGTCCTTTATATTCTCCCTGAATTTCTCCTGTCGTATATATACCTTTGGCAACTTTCGTAAATTTATCCGCTTTAATAAGCCTGCCTTTCAATTCCTTGACTTTTTTGTTAAATTTCCGGCTGAAATTGGGGCAGGCATATACCTTCAAACCCCTTCTCGCGTTTAATAATTTCCATAACCCCCCGGTATGATCCCAGTGGTCATGAGAAATAACGACCGCTTCTATATCACGAATATCAATACCCATGTTTTCCATATTCTTGGATAAATATTCTTCGTTTTCTCCTGTATCAAATAGAATATGTTTATTAACAAGACAGGAAAAACCCCATCCCGCGGATAAATCCCCGGATATTGCTTCATTATTAAAAAGTACCTGGACTTTCATTTTATTTCTGTATTGTTTTTGTGCCGATTAAAACCCAATGACATCTAGTTTCAAAACTCTTAATCTTATATCCCAAGCCGC
>JAGLRQ010000149.1 GCA_023136205.1 Candidatus Auribacterota bacterium | reverse complement strand
CAATTTAGGTATTTGCAAAATAAAAGACTTTCGCCTGGAAAATATAGCGAAAATATATAACTCGGAAAAAATCACATGCGCGGAGATAGAATATCAGCTTATCCCCGCAATAATCCCGGGGCACGAATCCCTTAAGAACTCTATAAACATTCTTAAAAACCTTGATGCTTTATGTATTGTTATTCGGGATTTCAAGGATGAGACCATATATCATATTAATGAGTCTGTAGATCCCTCCCGCGATATAAATAATATATTCCAGGAACTGACTTTAGCCGATCTCATACTGGTAGAAACACGTATTGAAAGAATAAAAGACGCGGAAAAGAGAAACAATATTCCCGCGCTTGAGAAAGAAAAATCATTGCTTTTAAAAATTAAAAGCCAGCTGGAAAATGAAATTCCCATAAGGAACATGGATTTTAATGAAGAAGAGCAAAAAGCTCTAAGGCCATTACAATTTGTCACAATGAAAAATGTACTCGTAGTTCTCAACACCAATGACCTGGATCTCGGGAAAACCCTGCCTGCTGAAATTAAAAAATATGAAGCAAAAAATACCTTAATCTTACCCATAGCGGTAAAAACAGAAGAAGAAATTAACTCCCTGGAGGAATCTGAAAGAGAAGAATTTTTAAAGGAACTGGGGATTAAAGAACACGCGATAGATCTAATGACGCGTTTATCCGCGCAACTTCTTAATCTGATTATATTTTTTACCGCGGGTGAAAATGAAGCCCGTGCATGGCTTATACCAAAGGGTTTGAATGCCCCGCAGACCGCCGGCAAAATTCACTCTGACTTGGAACGGGGTTTTATACGCGCGGAAGTAATCAAATTAAAAGATCTTGAAGAACTCGGGAGCGAACAAGCAGTAAAAGAAGCCGGCAAGTGGTCGCTTAAGGGAAAAGACTATATAATAGAGGAAGGAGATATTGTCCTCTTCAGATTTAATGTTTAACGGCAAATATCAAAGGGACAGAGAAAAACATGAATACGCTGATAATCGCAATGTTAATAGCGTTGATAATCCTGGCAGCCGCCATATTAATACTGGCGATAAGGAAACACCCGGGCATAAAATTTGAGGCTTCACTTAAAGATCAGTTTCTTGCTTTCCAGTCAAATTTAAACAGGGAGCTTAGCTCAACACGCTCGGAGGTTCATCAATCTAAAGACCTCATATCACAGCATACGATAAAAACCGTTGATTCCATTAAAGATATGAATACAACCATCCAGAAAATTATTCAACAGCAGGCAGAAGCACATAAAATAGGAGAATCTCTTAAGGATCTTCTTCAGCCCCCAAAACTCAGAGGAAATTACGGCGAAGCTATTCTGGAAGAAATGCTTGAAAGAGTTCTTCCAAAAGGCATTTGGGAAAAGCAATATACCATTGATGGCCGGGAACAGGTAGACGCTGTTGTAAAAATGAAAAACATAATAATTCCGATTGACGCAAAATTCCCGAGGGACGATTATAGAAAATACCTTGACGCTTCTTCTCCTTCAGAAAAAGAAGCCTGCTGGAAAAATTATGAAAATGCCATTAGAAATCAGATAAAAGATATAGAAAAAAAATATATAAAACCCGATAAAGGCACATCAGAATTCGCGCTTATGTTTATTCCGGCTGAAGCTACATACTACGAAACAATAACAGAAAAAAATTACCTCGGGAAACCTTCAAAAATATATGAGTTTGCCCAGGAACACAGGGTTATCCCCGTTAGCCCCAATAATTTTTATGCCTTCCTCCAAATAATACTAATAGGGGTACGGAACCTGGAAATTATAAAAAGCGCGAAACAGGTTCAGGAAGGTTTAAAGAAAATACAGAAAGACTTTGGGCTTTTTTATAAAAAGTATGAAGAAATGGGGAAAAATTTAAATAAAGCCGTTAACGCCTATCAGGTTGGTAACGGACATATTGGCCGTTACAAACAAAGGCTCGACTCAACACTTCAGCTCGAAGCACTTAAAGAAAATAATACCCCGATTCCTGAAGCCGCAACTGAAGAGACAGAGGGGGAAAACAACCTTTAACAGGTTAAGGAGATTTCTATCTTATACTTTTATGTTTTTCCTTCATAATATTTTCTCCCTTTTTTCAAAAAGAAATACCTATCTCCATTAAAACTGATTCCAACCCTTTTACCACTTCAGCCATGCTTTCATAGTCCAGCTTTTCATAAGTATCCAGATGGGTATGATAATGAGAATATCTATAAAAAGCCGTGTCTGTAACCATAACGGCAGGGTAGCCTTCCCTCCAGAATGACCAGTGGTCGGAAAAATCCACGCCGGGAACAAAATCGAAAGTAACTATCGACTCAATGGGAAATTCCGCTCCCTTTTCAAAAGCTGTAACCGTTTTTTTGACAAGCCATTTCGAAGAAAAATTACCGACTACTGCTATAAAATTCGCTTTGGACGGATAAAACAATCCAAAAAGAGGAGGGTATTTCTGGGATTTCGGTTCATCTGAATAA
>JAGLRQ010000148.1 GCA_023136205.1 Candidatus Auribacterota bacterium | reverse complement strand
AAATTCCTCATGAGGTTTTCTTTTGTGTCCCTGCCTTTCTGATGCCCGACAAACATTATCTTTACACCGCCGATTTTTGCCAGCCCGCCGATAATAGCTTTGTCATCCGAAAATCTTCTGTCTCCATGAAGCTCAATAAAATCCTCGAAGATCCTTGAAATATAGTCCAGGGAATAGGGCCTCTTTGGATGACGGGCTATCCGAACTTTTTGCGAAGCTGAAAGATTGGCAAATATTTCCTTTTTTATTTTATTCAATTTTATCTGAAGACTTTCAATCTCTTCAGACACATCCATATTCTCTTTCGCGGAAAACACTCGCAAATCTGAAATCTTTTTCTCCAGTTCCAAAATCGGCTTTTCAAACTCAAGCCCGCTTCCGTTCATAATTTAATGCCTTTTAATCCACAATAGTTATTTCAGCACCATACGGTATTATTTTATATAATTCCTCAACTTCCATATTATACATCCTTACACAACCGGCACTGCTCTGGGTTCCGATAGTTTCAGGGGCTGTCGTCCCATGTATCCCGTAATCCTTATACGGTTCATTAAAGCCCATCCATCTGGTACCCAAAATGTTCCTGGGGTCTTCAGGTGGAATCCCTCTCCAAGGGGGATTAACAAGTTTGCTTATAATAGTAAATTTCCCGGTAGGAGTTGAATTTTCCCTGCCGGTTCCCACCGTATATATTTTAAACATCTTGCCGTTAGATAAAAGCATCAACTTATTTTGAGACTTATCTATTGATATTGAAAATTTCATCAGAGGCACCTTAAGCCGGTCACCAATCCTGATAAGGCCGTCAGAAATTTTGTTCATCTCCCGTAAAAGCTCCACAGTAGTATTATATTTTTTTGATATACCGGACAGAGTATCGCCTTTTTGAACAATATATCTTTCGGAAAGCGGTGTTATCTCTTTGGAAAAGAGCACTGCAATACTGGCATCACCGTACTTATCCTGAGCATCGGCGGCAAAATCAGAATTAGAATAATTTTGAATTACTTTCAAAAAATTCTCTCTTGAAGACACCAAATCTCCCTCTTTCAAATTAACAAGCCCTAAATAATAATAACTGTTACCGGCAAATATCTCACCGGGATAATTCCTGCTTAGCTTATTAAAATATTCCTTTGCTTTATCAATATCTTCTTTTTCATAGGCTAAAACCCCGAGGTTAAAAAACACTTCCGGTTTCCTGTCTTCCATATCAGACAGTTTTGTAACTGACAGCCAGGCTCTTTCGCAGTCCGGGCTGTTAACATTTTTTAAACATCTTGCATAGTAAATTAAACTTTCCCGCCCGAGCTTGCTTTTATCCTTCTTTAATTTTTTAAAAAGTTTAACCGCTTCGGCATAATTCCCCGCGGAATAACTCCTCAGCCCTTCGTTGAATAAATTTTTCGATGATTTAACCGAAAAAAACCTGTACGCACCAACAATTCCGGCTATAAGGGCCGCAACAAGAAAAATTATACCGATATCTCTCAGCTTCACTGTTTTAACCCTCTTTTATTTTTTGTTGAAGATCAACCGCTTCTTCCGAAATACCTTTTAACATTTCCATAGCCTTGCGCGAATTTTCCCAGGCTGTTTTCAATTCTTCTTTTGTTTTTTTGTCACAATCGCCGAAAGAAATTAAAAGTTCAATTCTTCCATAAACCACAGTCATCAGATTGTTTATATTGTGCGCGTTTTTCCTTATCTTAGAAAGAGCATTATCAAGTTCTTTAACAAGAGCCGGATTTACACTCATCACACTATGTTCCTTTTCCGATTTGCGGTTACTTTTTCAATCCTATTCTGACCTGATTTTTTCTCTGCTGTTAACAAACGCGAAAAAATACGTGTACTGCGTAAAGGCCCTATCAACATATACACGAAAAACAGGACAACCAGAGATACTTCAATATTGAGCAGCATAACGCCTATTATGATAACAAGAAAAACAAGATAAAGAAAATGTTTCTGTCTTAAAATATTAAATTCGTACAGAGTAGGATATCTTATATTGCTTACCATAAGATACGACAGAATAATAAGAAGCGGCGGAAGGGCATAAAAGATATAAGGTAAATCTGCCGTCATACCATACTTTTCCATAAGTAAATACCATGAGGCTATTATGCCGGCCGCGGCAGGTGTCGGAAATCCTCTAAAAGTCTTCCCTTCGGTGGAGGAAACACTCATCTGGACATTAAACCTGGCAAGCCTTAAAGCCGCACAGGTACAATACAAAAAAACCACTCCTATTCCGAGACGCCCCAGCTTAGAAAGAACAGTCGAATAAACAATAAACACAGGCGCAATTCCGAAAGAAACAAGGTCGGCAAGAGAATCATACTCCATCCCGAACTCCGATGTGGCTTTCTGAAGCCTCGCCAGAGAACCGTCAAAAAAATCAAAAATCATAGCAAACAGAATAAGTACAGCCGCCTGCTTTACTTTACCGTTGTAAACACTCATCAATGCCACGATACCGCACAAAAAATTAGCGGTGGTAACAAGATTCGGCAGTATATATATTTTCTTCATCGTATTTTTTCTCCAATAACAGTAATGCCGGCTCTTGCTGTCTGCCCCTCTTTAACGGTAACCCTGAAATTATCATCAAGGAAAATATCAACTCTTGAACCAAACATTATTATTCCAAGCTTAGTACCCGTACTGAGCTCATCCCCGGGTTTTATCCTGTTAACAATTCTGCGGGCAACAAGACCCGCTATCTGCTTAACTGCCACTCTACATGAATCAGATTCTATCCCTATATGACAGGCTTCATTAACCTCGGAAGCCTTCTCGTTAAGCGCATTTAAATATTTACCCTGATGATGTTTTAAATAAGCAACCCTGCCGGAAACAGGAGCAAGGTTAACATGAACATTAAATACCGACATAAAAACACTTATTCTTGTAGCCGGTGTTTTTAAGAACTCATTTTCCTCTACCCTTTTTATCTGGACAATTTTACCATCAGCAGCGGAAAATACCAAATCCTTATCATCAATTATAGTTCTTTCAGGAACACGAAAGAAAAAAACGAAAAAAACAAACAACGTCAATAATAACACGCCAACTACATACCACGCGAAGGAAAAAGATACCGCCGCCAACAGCACAGATACTATCAGAAAAATACTGCCCTCTTTTGCCACAGGAATTCTCATTATATTAAGCATTATTTTTTTCAAGCTTCGTTTTGATTTTCCGGGGAAAATCGATATGGTCAACTGGAGCTACAACCGTAGTAGATATATTGGAAAGATGTGAATCAATTCTCTTAAAGTGACGTGTAAGAAGAGCATAAGCTACTGCTCTATTACTATCAAATTTGTCCAGCAAAAGAGACTCTATTATATCATCGCACCTTTTCCCTATTGACATTGACTTGCCAACAACTTTAAGGGCTTTTTCTTCATTTTCTTCAGCAAAAGCTTCCTTCGTCCTTTCAAAATTCAGTTTTATTTCATTTGATAAAGAAATAAGTTTATCAAAATATTTATCCTTAAACATCTTTTTTCTATCTTCGAATATTTCCACCACCTGAAAAATATTCTTACAGTAATCTCCTATTCTTTCGGCATCCTTAACAACACTCATAAAAACAAGGCAAGCAGGAACATCCATATCAGGATGAATGCTGAGATGTGTGATTACCTGCCTTCTAATAAGCCTTTCTGTCTTATTTATTTTTATATCCCGCATATATATATCATCCTTTACATCTTCATCACTTATCTTGCCTGTAAAAACATCTATAGCTGTAATAAACATCCATTCAGCATTCATAAGCATCATTTCAAATTCAGATGTCATATTCTGTAGAGGATTTTTCCTCCTCCATATGTTTAGAATTTTTTCAAACATAATAAGCCTCCTTTTAATAAATTATATCAAAAAAACCTGCTGAAAAATATAAGAAGTGCAGGCAGTATAAAAAACATAAAAACAATATACCCTACAGCATATCTTCTTTTTACAAGCACAAAATTGCAAATCCAGGCAGACAGCTTCAGAGGAACCTTTTTAAAAGGATACCAGATAACAGCGCCAAACAAGTTAAAAAAGAAGTGAACAAGAGCAACAATTATAGCAGCCTGGCTGCATGTGGCAACCGCAGCAAGCATCGCAGTTACTGTTGTCCCGATATTCGCGCCTATCATGTATGGAAATACCTGATTCGGGTTTAAAATCCCCGCTCCCATCAAAGGAACTACCAGCGAGGTTGTTACAGAGCTGCTTTGAACCAGGGCAGTCAGCAATAGCCCTAAAAAAAGGCTTAAAACAGCATACTTAAAAATGTACTTATCAAAAAATGATTCAATGCGTTCAAGCATCATTGATTTCATTACCTTTACAATCATTGTAAGGCCAAAAATCAGAATAATAAGTGACAGGGAAAGAATCAAAGCACCGGCCGTTGTTTTACTTAAACCCACATCTGAGATAAGAAAACCTTTTAATATTTTGGACGGCAGGCCTATGCAATGGGCAAAAGCCCCCTCATGACTGATCCAGTCTATGCGCATAACGTATTTAGAACTTTTTGCCGCTATCCACTGCAGGGGCCCAAACGCGAGCTCCAGCGGAAATA
>JAGLRQ010000147.1 GCA_023136205.1 Candidatus Auribacterota bacterium | reverse complement strand
TATTTTCAATAACAATAATGGCATTAGAAACAAGCATACCTACACCCAGGGCAAGGCCGCTCATGGTCATTATATTCAGGCTGAAACCCGCGAAATACACAGCGATAAAGGTAGCTAAGATAGATAAGGGGATAGATAAGGCAATGGCCAGGGTTGGCCTCCAGTTGCGCAAGAATATAAAAAGAATTATAACCGCTAAAAGTCCACCCCAGAAACAATCACTGGCAGTGGTAGAAATCATCAGTTGAGTAATTCTTCCCTGATCTAAGGCAGTGTATATCTTAATATCAGATGGGAGGTCTTTTTTTAGCTCCTTTAATTTTTTCTTTATGCCATTTACTACCTTTAGGTCATTTGCTCCCGATTCCTTGGTAACTGCTAATATAAGGCCGTTCTTTTTATTGGTGCGGCTATAATTTCGGACCTCAGTATGGGTATCATAGACTTCGGCAAAATCCTTTAGATATACCGGCTTTTGCTCCCTGACAGTAATTACTGTATTTCTTATCTGGACTAAGTTTTCAAATTCTCCCAATGTGCGCAAAAGATACTCTGTATAGCCCCTGGTAACATGTCCGCCGGAGAGATCAAGATTCTCATATCTCAAAGTAGATATTACCTGTTGAATTGGGATGTTGAGCGCCCTAAGTTTTTCTTTATCAATCCTTACCTGAATCTCCCTTTCCCTTCCACCCATAATCATACAAGTGGCAACACCATCAACCATCTCAAGACGGTCTTTTATCTGGTCCTTAACTAACGTCCTTAAATCTCTTAAATCTCTTTCTCCGGTAATTCCCAAAGCGATGATGGGAATAATTGATGGATCAAACTTGATAACAATAGGGTTATCTATACCTTCAGGGAGAAAGTCTTCAACTACCCCAATGGCATCGCGCATATCCTGGGCAGCAAAATCGACATTAGTGCCCCACTCAAACTCTACCATTATAATGGAAATTTCTTCCTGGGAGACAGAATCCACGGTCTTAACATTCTTAACTTTGCTTACTGCTGCCTCAATGGGCTTGGTGACCAATGTTTCTATATCTTCAGAGGCAGCGCCTTCATATGTGGTAATAACCGAGGCCGTAGGATAGGTTAAATCAGGCATAACCTCTACAGTTAATCTGGATAAAGATATTACCCCCAAAACGACAATAATGCCGATCAACATCAAAACCGTAACTGAACGATTGACAGAAAATTCAGGAAGTCTCATTGGATATTTCCTCTGGTTTCCATAAGGACATTCGCGCCATCCTTAAGGCCATAGTTTCCCTCTATAATTACATTTTCGCCTTCATTTAGTCCTTCTATAATCTCAACAGAATCTTTTTGATATATTCCTGTCTTTACTTCTTTCTTGTGGGCAATAGAACCATTAACAATAAAGACAACTTTGCGATTATTTTCGCTAAGCACTGCCTTAATGGGCACAATGAGCGCACTTTCTTTCTTCTCTAATATAAGGTTCACCCGGGCAAACATTCCCGGCTTAAGCCGATGCTCTTCATTAGAAATTTCTATTTCTACCTCGGCTGTCCGTGTAGCAAGGTCAACCATAGGAGCAATCCTTGTAATCTTGCCAAGAAAAGCCTCGTCGGGATATGCATCTACCTTAACCTTTGCCTCGGCTGTTTCTTTTAACCTGCCCAAATATTTTTCAGAAACATTTACCAATACTTTCACTGCATTAATATTAGCCACCATAATTACCGGAACTCTCATTAGCGGACTTACACTTGGTTCAACCTGGGCGCCTTTATCTAAAAATTTCTTCATCACTATTCCATCAATCGGGGATTTAATCGAGGCCTTTTCATATTTCATCCCTTCTATATCCCTGTCAATCAAGACCATGACATCATCTTTTTTTACAATATCGCCTTCCTTAACAAGGAAGCTGTCAATCTTCCCTGAAATCTTGCTCATCAACGTCACCATTTCCCGGCCGGCAATGTTGCCTACGCAAGATATCTTATCTTCAACTTCACCTTTTATAACCTGAGCTACTTTAACTGTGGGAATGCCTGCCTCTTGTTGGCTCTTATCATTATTACTTCTTATACCCTTAATAATCCTAAGGCTGCCAAGCAGCACTAAGAAACCTATCAATATCAAAATTACAAATTTTTTCATAATCATTCGCCTCCTGATTTTTCTGTCTTCACCAAGGCTCCTCCCTTCGCTAAAGCTCCGGAGAACAAGTCGGAGGACAGGTCAGTAGATGATCCTATAGCTTTTCCTAATCTTGCCTGGCTCAAAATATAGTTATATTTTGCCTGAAGATTATTTGTCCTGGCGTGAGTTAAAGCAAGTTGAGAATCTAACACTTCTACATTATTTATCCGGCCGTTTTTATAACCAGTTTCCGCACTATTTAAACTTTCTTCGGCATGGATTACCGCCTTTTTGGATATCCTGATCCCTTTTTTAGCTTCTTCTAAGCTTAAAAGGGCGGCTTTTACCTCCAAAGCAATCCCATCTTTAAGCTGGGCTTCAAGATGTTCTAATTCTCTTAAAGCGGCTTTTGCCTGGCCTACCCGGGCTTTAGTTTCACCCCAATTCCAGATATCCATGGTAGCTTTTACTCCCACCATCCAATCTTCTTTCCACTCTATAATGGGTTCATCACCTCTATGCTGTCTGTAGTTTCCAAAAAGCCCTACTTGCGGCCAGTAATTACTTTGAGCTGCTCCAACACCCGCTCTAGCCGTCTCGATATTGTGTCTCATTTTATAGATCTCAGGCCGATTGTTTTTAGCTTCTCCAAGTAATTGGCCCAGGTGATAATCTTGTTCTACAATCTCAAATACATCAACTACTTCCACGGGCAAATTCAAGTCTCTGTCTAATATAGTGTTAAATGAAGACTTTGCTAACTCAACCCCATTCTCAGCTTTGATAAGAGCCAGCTCTGCATTTGCCAATTGTACCTCTGTTCTCAAAAGGTCAATATGAGGAACAGTCCCAGCGTTGTAAAGGCCTCTTACTGTTTCAAGATGAGCCTTCATCTGCTCTACCGCATCCCGGCAGACTTCACTATACTTTTGGAACACTAATATCCCAAAATAAGCTTCTTTAACCTGTAAGATCAGGTTTTGTTCTGCTTCCTCATAATTATATTTCGCGGCTTCTAAATTATTTCTTGCCTGCTTGTTTAAGGAGAGGATTTTCCCTCCTGTAAAGAGTGGCTGTTGAACCACGGCCTGAGCGTTATATATATTATCATCGCCCATCTCTATTGATAGCGCCTGTGGTGTAAGAACGCCTGCTTCTAAGTCTAAACTCGGGGGTTCATTTAAGTGGGTATAAGAAGATTCTACTTTCAGTTTTGGCAGAAATAAGGTTTTTGCCTCCCATGTTTTTTCTTTGGCACCGGTAATTTTTTCTGAGGCAGCTTTTAACCCGTAATTATTTTTTAAGGCTATACTGATACTTTCCTTTAAAGTAAAGGGGTGATTTAACTCTTCCTTTTCTTGGGCAAAGGAAATCCCAGAAAAAATTATTATTAAAATAAGCAATATTCCAAATTTAAATCGTTCTTCGAGCTTCATTATTTTACTTACCTTTCTGTTCTAAAATTCCTGTAAAATAGATCTCGGTAATTACAGTAAAACTTTCTGATAAGGAATATTTCTTCCCTGTTAACTGCCAAGTATAGATAAAGCTATTGAGCATATCAGTCAAAATCGCGATTGCCAGGCTAGGCTTTATCTTTTTCTTTATAAGCCCTAAGGATTGAGCTTCTTTGAAAATTTCCTCTACCTTGTTGACGTGTTCATAATAATGCTGGTAATATCTTTTTTGGATTCTCTTTTGAAATTCGCTTTGTTCGTGGATAAAAATTCTAATTAGATCTGATTGCTTCTCGAAAAATTTTAAATACACTTCTATCACCTTTTTGATTTTATCCAGTGGTTCTTTTTCTTTTGCCATCGCTTCCAATGCCAAATCCTTTAAACTCTCTATCCCTCTATCCACAACAGAGAGAAATAGGTTCTTCTTATTTTTAAAATACCGATAAACTGTACCTTTCCCAAGACCTGCTAAATCTGCTATCTCGTCAACCTGAGTACTGGCAAATCCCTTTTTAGAAAAAACACGAGAGGCAACATCAAGTATTTGTTTTTGTCTCGTTTGGATAAGTTCTTTTTTCTTAGCTTTATCAGTAATTTTCATTTGCAGTCTCCTTCTTGAATGGACTGACGCGTCCGTCTACTATAAACACACATTACTACACTATATTTTATCGCTCGTCAAGGAAATTCTATAATACATCCCGCTCTTCCGTCATCCCATCGAGCCCATCGTAGCAAAGCTGAAAATTCCATCGAAGTCAATCTTGGGTAGTTTGCCGCGGCACATAAACATCGTAGAACCAATATTCTTAAAGTTGTACTTAGCCAAAATCCTCTCCGCCTCTTTATTTACCGCCGGAACATCTAACAATATTTTATTCCGGGATTTCAATTTAGCCAGCCCGGAAATAAACAATTTTTCAGCCACCTTTTTATCTCCATTTTTTAATTCCCAGGGGCCAATAGTACCGACACAGCCTACCCCGCCATACATCAAAAATCCAGAAGGCTCATAATGCGAACAGGCATAACGCAAAAATGAAAGCTGGGTTATCAAAAAGAACCTTTCATCCTTCCACAACGAAGCATCCAGTTTAATAAAATCAAAAACGTCAGGAATAGATTCTTGTAAGCCTTCTATATTCTTTATAGATTTCGCTGTTTTTCCCTGCCAGCGATTTACCGGCATAATCTTTTTGAAACCAAATTTTTCATATAGGTTTTCCGCGTCAAAATCAGCATTTAAATAAATTTGCTTTTTTTTCTTTCTGTCCAAGTATTCAATTGCCTGCGATAAAAGTTTTTTGCCGATGCCTCTCCCCCGATATTTTTTAGAAACAATAAAATTACCTATCCACGCGCTTTCGGTATGATGGAAAGTCATAATAGAGCCAACAACTTTATTATCTTTAACACAAACAAAACAGCCAAAGGGATTAATCTCAATAAAAGTTTCAAACTCAACTAAATCAGATATCCACTCCTCTTCAGATGCCATCTGTAAGATAGCCGGCAAATCTTTTTCCGTCATATATCTGATTTCGTGCCTTACTTTCTCCTTCGCTAAACACAGCGTTTGTGATAGTATTGTTTTTTTCACCTATCCCCCCCTAAATGGCACAGGACACCACCGTCTTTTAATTTAATTTGAGCCGCGCTGTTTTTGTTCCCCTGGCGACAATCATAAAATCCATCTTCCGCTATCGCCCTGCAGTTAATTTCTTTAAGTATATCCTCAGGGCAACCTATCCGAACAATCCTGCCATTATTTAACACGGCAACCCTGTCAGCCAATGTAAAAGCCTCTTCAAAACAATGCGTAACATATACGGTGGTAACGGACAATTTCCTGTGAAGCCTGTGAATTTCCGTTCTCAAATATCCGGCAGTGTGAAGATCCAGGCTGTTTAGGGGCTCGTCAAGGAGCATAATTTCAGAAGATGGAGCAGTAGCCCGCGCCAGAGCAACCCTCTGTTTTTCCCCGCCGCTTAAATCTTTGGGAAAGCGTCCGGCAAGATGTTTTATTCCCATTAATTTCAACAATTCATTTACCCTTAGTTCTACCTCACTCTCAGGCTTGCCCTGAACACGAAGTCCATAGGCTATGTTCGTTCTGACATTAAGATGAGGAAATAAAACTAAACTCTGAAAGAGATAACCCACTTTTCTCTTATAAACAGGAAATTTATCTACAGGGATACCGTCAAACAACACCGACCCCTCGTATTCAACAAGCCCCGCGATGATGTTAAGCAATGTAGTCTTTCCCGTCCCTGTCGCCCCCCAAAGAACCAGGAACTCTTTATCCCGTATATTCAGGTCTATGTCATGACATATAAAATTGTTGATATTTTTTAATCTAATATTGGGCATTTTGTCTCCACTTATGAGTCAGTTTGTGTTCGATATAGAGAAAAAATCTCTCAAATGTCAAACACATTACCGCTAAAACAATTAAACACACTATAATTATATCTACCCGGAGCAGGCTTTCCGCTTTCATCAAAAGCGCTCCAATGCCCGTCGGGATAGCAACCATTTCAGCGGCAATTATTACCCTCCAGGCCATCCCTGCCTCCAGCCTCAGGCCCGTAAATATATTGGGCAAAGCCAATGGTATAACTATTGTCGTTAGAACCTTCCATTCGGACGCCCCAAGGCTTCGCGCGGCTTTAACAAAATTCTTATTTATACCCTTAATACCGGTAACCGTATTATAAAGAACAGGGAAAAATGAGCATACAAATACAATCATAATGGGGAGTATCTCACCTATGCCAAACCAGAGCATTAAAATTGGCAGCCACCCAAGAGCGGGAATGGGATAAAATAAGCTGAATATGGGATGAGCCACTTTATGTATTTTTTCTTCATAACCCATCAGAATTCCAACTACTATGCCGGCTATAGAACCGGCAGAAAGGCCGATTAAAACTCTGAGCAGACTACTCAAAAAATGATCTATTAATACTCCGTTAGCTGTTAAATGATAAAATTCCTGAATCACGACACTAAAAGGAGGAAAAAAGAAATGTCCCGGAACAAGTTCCAGCCGGACAACAATCTCCCAGATTAACAGAAAAACTAATACAGGAACTAAACTATAAACAGCTTTTATCTTTTTCACTTGAGAAACCTCAAATCAATAAAATCTTCCGCTTTAAATGATTCTTTTATGTATTCTAATTCAACACAAGTATCTATCGCTTCCTGAATTTCTTGTGGATTAATATCAATGGTATTAACTAACCTCATAGTTAAAGATCTTAATATCGCCGAAGGTGTAATTGTAAGTTTGGAAGCTGTATCTATAACTTTAACAGGAAATATTTTTTTTTCGGCAACTTCTAACCCTCCGGCAACAATCTCCGCGGCCTCCTCGGGATTTTCATTGATAAATTGCGTCGCTCGTTCAGTAACCTTTACCAACTTTTTTACGATTTCAGGGTGTCCGTTCAAAAGTTCTTCCCTGACAACTAAAACACTACCCTGCATATCAGGCCAGAGATCTTCCGCGGTTAAAAAAACCTTCAGCCCTAATTCTTCTGCCATACTCGGAAATTGTTCGCAGATAAAAGCCGCATCCAATTGCCCCATTTTAAGAGCAAGAAGCAATTTTGGCGGACTCATCCTTCTGACTTTTTTAAGTATTTGTTTTTTATCCAAGTGATATTTTTCGAGCATTTTATGCAAAAGAGAATCAAGGGGACTGCCTTCACGGCTGCATCCAATGCGAACGTCTTCCTTTTTCAGGTCGTCTATGCTTTTAACCTCACCAGGGTTTACAACAAAACCGTAACCGTATTTATGAACTCCGGCGGCTATCTTTATCGGTACGTTAGCGTTAGCCTTAGCATTTATAGCCGGGATTAAACAGATATAGGCAGCATCAATATCCCCCTTTGACAGCGCCGCGGCAAGAGCCATGCCGGTTATATAACTTTCATAACTGGTAACGGTCAGCCCCTCTTCTTTATACCACCCTTTTTGATTTGCTATATGCGCGCAGGCAGAATGAGTGGTATATTCCACAGCTATTCGAATAGGCTTTTGGGCTGTTTCCCGGCCCTCGCCGCAGCCCGATATTCCTGAAAGCGTAATACCTGAAATTGTTAACAAGAAAATCCCGAAACTTCGGGACAACTTTAATGTGCGATTTTCAGTGGTGCATAATTTTGAAATTCTGTCCCACAAGATAATTTTCTTCATTTTCATAACTTCTGCCTGCATTTCATTAGTTACAACCCTTCGGGACAGTATCTTTTCAGATTTAAAAGATACGTTGCTCCAGCGCAGGTTACGCCATAAAATACAGTTGGTTTATCTTCTAGTATAAATTGCTTATAGGTTTCATTAACAAAAGTTGAACCGGTCGCAAATATCACATCACACCATTCTGTATTTTTTTCTGTATCTTCAGGAGATTCTATTGTTACTCCATTGATTTTTTCCCCAATATTATCTTTGTCTATATCGGTTACGCGAAGCTCGAATTCTCTGCTTAGTGCCTCCACAAAACGGGGCTGAAAACCTGCCTGAAATATCTTTGGATTTCCAAAGTTATCTTTTATAAATTCGACTACTCTTTCCCGGCAGTTAACAAGCCCCTCGTTCCTGCAATGACTCGTTTTTTCAATCAAACCAAGACAATTTAAAACCGCGTTAATAGTTGAAATGAAGACTGCCCGCCTAAAATTATTTTTTAGTTCCATATTTACTATTTCATAAAGAGAGCCTTCATAATCACCAAACATATCCGTAAAAGCTACACCATAAGCGCCGTTAAAATCAGCCTGCATCAATCTTTCCCGTCCTTTTTGAATCGGATAGTCATTATGTTCAGGATTTCCTATTGCCTCTTCAGCCGATAGCACTTTTGTTTTTATCCGCACAATTCCATTTTTTATCCCGCGGCTGTGAATAATTTTATTTATCTGTTTTTTAAGTTCTTTCACGCGATTAAGTAATCCTCCACAGATCTGCCATCCTCAAGAGCATCAAGGATTTTGTCAACTGCCTCTTCGGTTACTTCACCGTACCAATAATTATCCGGATAAATTATCATAACCGGCCCTTTTTCACACATTTTGAGACACCCGGTACTGGACACCATCGCGTCTATCCCTCTATCAATTATCTCCTCTTCAATATACTGTAGAAGAGCCGGAGCCCCCTTCTTATTGCATACACCCTGAGGTTCCCCCGTAAGCCTGAACGAATTACATACAAAAATGTGATACTTGGGTTTTTTCATTGCCGCACTCCTTTAAAATTTTAAAACATTCCGCGTCATCCTCTCCCAACAAACCTACCGCGTCCGCCCTGCACCTGACACAATGATGCATCTGAGTAAGATACTTCCCCGCTTTCTTCTTAATCTTTTGAACAAATTCCGCGGACGGTTCTTTAATGTCCTCAAAAACAGTTCCTTTGTTTTGATAGTAAGCAATACAATTGTGGATATCTACACCCAACTCTGACATTTTTCCCGCGACGGCTTCGATATGACAATCGTTTATGCCGGGAATTATTATAGTATTAACCTTTACGGTGATGCCTTTTTCCTTAAGAGACCTGACCGCTTTAAGTTGATTATCCAGCAATATTTCAAATCCTTCATTGGGGTTGTATACTCTTTTCCCAAATTGTACCCAGGAATAAATCCTGGCTCCTATTGCGGCGTCGAGGGCATTTATGGTAATAGTTACATGGCTTACATTAAGCTCCACGAGCCCTTCTATATAAGGGACAATGTTGAGCCCGTTTGTAGCCAGACACAAAATTATCTCCGGATATTTCTGTCTGACCAGCGTCAGGGTTTCCATCGTTTTTCTAGCATTAGCAAATGGATCTCCAGGGCCGGCAATTCCCACAACGGAAATATTGGGGATTTTCTTCATGATATGCTCAAGATAATAAAGAGCCTGGGATGGAGTCAGTATGCTGCTTGTTACTCCCGGCCGGCTTTCGTTAACACAATCATACTTCCTGTTGCAGTAATTACACTGGATGTTACACCTCGGCGCTACCGGCAGATGGACCCTTCCAAAGGTATGCCGTATTTTAT
>JAGLRQ010000146.1 GCA_023136205.1 Candidatus Auribacterota bacterium | reverse complement strand
ATATTGTAGGATAATCTGTATTCCCGGCGTTGTTGAAAGGATATATCAATAAATAAGACTTTGTCTAAAATGCCTCAAACGTATCCTAAAATTACCGTAATAATTCCGACTTTTAACCGAGCCGAATATCTCGCGGAATGCCTGGACAGCATTACTGCCCAGACACTTCCAGCTCACCAGATTATAGTAATAAATGATGGATCCACCGATCATACTGTAAAAGTGATTGAGAATTACCTGAAGTCGGTTGAGTATTTTGAAACTGGCCAGTTAGGCAAATCCTGCGCAATCAATTACGGCCTGGAAAGAACTTCCGGTGAATACATTTGGATTTTTGATGATGACGATGTGGCGCTTCCGGATGTTCTCGAGCGGTTTGTCGAACCTCTCGAAGGACATCCGGAATATGGCTTCAGTTATAGCACCTTCTTTTATAGTGCCACCCGTGCGAAAGACGGTAGAATCGGCAGGGTGCTGAGGGAGTCAAAAATCCCGGATATTAGAAAAAGGGGATTTCTTATCCCGCTGTTAGAGTCAAATTTTTTGGGTGGAGCTGCCATTTTTGTACGCACATCTTGCTACAAACAGGTTGGCAATTTTGATTCTGAACTTCTGCGTTCTCAGGACTATAATATGGCCGTCAGGCTCGCTCGCGGCTTCAAAGGGATTCAAGTGCGTGGAGGGGCGACGTTTCATTACCGCCAGCATAAAGGGCTTCGTGGTAATCTCAAAGACCGATTTTTTTCGCGATTCGCGTTAAAGAAATGGCTGCACTATGATCAGATTTTCTTCCGCGGGCTCTACAGGGAACTTCCCCTGTCCGAATTCCTGCCGCCCGGCAGCAATTTAGAAAACAAAACTCGCCAGGCTCTTCTTCAACGGCTGGAAGTAATGGCCTCCAAATTGTTGATAGAGGAGGTCGTGAAGGATCTTCAGAAACTTGGGACACTTTCAGATTCTACACCTTTCTCTGATATGGAGCGGGCGGTTATTGTTGACATGATTACCAGAAGCCGGACCTACAAAGTTGGCAGCATATATGCCTTCCCTGAATTTTGTGATACAATTCGGCGGCTTTCGATATCTTCCCCGGTAATTCGTTTATTGCGGGCAGAGATACTTCGGGCACTTCCTTTGTGCTTGAAGAAGCCCCGTCCTTATAAAATACTAAATGCCATTGGGTGTCTTTTCCAGATGTATTTTTAGGAAATATATGGCAAGTATAGGCCCAAATCTTCTCTGTCACAAAGAACAAAAAGGTTGTTATTCTGACTTTCATGAGGTGCCGGAGCCCTGAGCGCGGCGAAGGGTGCGGCAGGCGCTATCCCGCTGACTTACACAAAAAAAACAGTCGCTGTTGTCCCTATTTTTTTCTATTTTTATTTTTTCTTCTATGTTACCTTGTTTATTGCTGAATAGTGTATATAAAACGTATTAAAAGGAGGTCTTTCAATGAAAATAGAAACTTTTGTTGTTTGTGATGCGGCCGCTGATTATTATGGTAAGCTGAATATTCTTGGAGCTTTTGATTCTATGGTTTTAAAAAAAATGCCATATGTGCATCCACAATGTGCGGTAGCCCTTAGATTAAGATTTTCCCAGATAGAGGAAGGCGGCCATAAGTTCAGAATCAACATTATTGATGAGGACGGGAAGCCGGTTATAAAGCATATAGATGGAGGCGTTAAAGTTAGCTTTGATAAATGTCCTTATAATTCTATAGCATTAAATATAGTTCTGAATATACAAAATTTAAAGATTGGAAAATATGGAGAATATGCAATAGATTTAGCTATTGATGGAAAACAGGAAGCATCCCTTCCTATTTTTGTTACGGAAAAATCAAAAAAGGTATGAGATTATGCCTTTGTTTCTTATTATAAGATGACGATGTTTTTGGAGGCCGGGAATGAGTAAAATTAAAATCAAGAGTTTCATAAAAAACGCGGGCCGGTGTTTCAAAACATCGCTTTAATGACCAAAAATCCTGAAAGTTATTTAGGGAACAATGTTATTCAAGAGATTTCTGAGGCGGAAGGTATAATATTCAAAAGGAGAAAAATCCAGAAAGTGATGATAATAATCCATACCATTATCGTGATAATTAGGAATATTTTTCTTTTTTGCGTATTACTGGTTAAGTGAGCCGCGAAAGAAAAAAAACAACCAAGTAAAAAAAGAATAGAGAATATCCATTTCATAGGTTTCATTATGAGAAATTGTTAATGATATGTCAAAGGAAAATTCAGGGTTTAAAAAATTTTGTTATTATGTGATAATAATACCACCATTATATGAGGTTTGATATGAGGAAGATTTTGTATGCGGTTTTGTTGGCATTAATTCCTTCCGTCGCGTTTTCTCAGGTTGTTATGATGAGGACCACCCTTGGTGAAGACGGATGGGAAAGGGTTTTTTATGGTGTAAACAAGGAATTTGCCAGACAGAAGTTCGATAAAAACTGGAGGCTTAGGAAAACCAAAGGCAGGATCCCTGACGGAGTAGCAAAGGAATATAATGAGCAAGGAACATTAATAAGAGAATATAGATATAGAAATGCAAACAGGGATGGCCTTTCCAGGGTTTATCATGAAAACGGCAGGCTGGCTTCTGAAAAAAATTATAGAAAAGGAAAACTCGAAGGTGCAAGCAAAACATATTATGAGAATGGGAACCTGAAACTTAAAAGAAACTATAAAAATGGAAAACTAAACGGAGTGTGTAAAAAATATGGTTGCAATGGAAAATTGCTGTTTGAGTATAATTATAAAAAGGGAAAGCAACAGGGAATAACAAGGGAATACAGGGAAAACGGCATTTTGAAAAGTGAACATAATTTTAAAAATAATAAACTTCATGGCGCAAGCAGTTTTTATGATGAGAATGGGCAAATAATCTGTATAGAAACTTATAAGAACGGTAAAAAGATTGGCAGGCAAAATATCAGTGATTGAACTGCCTTTGGAATAAAGATGAAATATAAACTTTCAATTTAATAGGGGTTTTTATGGAAGCTAATACGGTTAGATTATTGATTTCCTGCCCTGACAAAAAAGGGATTGTTGCCGCTGTAGCCTCTTTTCTTTATGAGAATGGAGCCAATATTATAGAGTCTGGCCAGTATACCACCAGCCATAAAGGTGGAATTTTCTTTATGAGAATAGAGTTTGAACCTGCCGGTTTTTTGTTGGACGGCAAAGATTTTTATCAAAGGTTTCTTCCTATAGCGGAAAAGTTTTCTTTTACCTGGAGAGTGAGCTTTTCGCACAAAAAGAAAAGAATGGCGGTATTTGTAACAAAAGAGGAACATTGCCTACAGGAGCTTTTATGGAGGTGGAAAAACGGGGAACTTTCTGTTGATATCCCATTTGTTATAAGCAATCACGATGTTTTAAGAAATGTAGTCGAACAGTTCAATCTTGAATTCAGAAAATTTGAAGTAAAGAAGGACAATAGGGAAAAAGCCGAGAGGGAATTACTTTCTTTTATGGAAGGCAAGGTTGATTTTATAGTCCTTGCCAGGTATATGCAGATTTTGACTAAAGGTTTTGTAGATAAATACAGAAACAATATTATAAATATTCATCATTCCTTCTTACCGGCGTTCGCCGGGGCAAAGCCGTATAAGCAGGCATATGAAAGAGGTGTAAAAATTATAGGAGCGACTGCTCATTATGTTACTGAGGAACTTGATAAAGGCTCTATAATAGAACAGGATGTCGCGAGGGTAAGCCACAGGGATGATGTGAAAAAGTTGAAAATCAAGGGTAAAGATATTGAACGCACTGTTCTTTTTAAAGCGGTAAAATGGCATATGGAAGACAGGATAGTGGTTTATAAGAACAGAACAATAGTTTTTGTCTGATTTCTTGTTATAATACAAATTTTTTGGGAAAAAAGGTTGTCAGAGGGCTGTTATCTGATTAGAATGGCTTGTTGCATGGATGATTAAATTATAATGGTGAGTTATGATAACTGCATATGCCTATAATGGAAAAGATTTAAAGGTTTATGAGGGTGCCGGAGATCTTTCGAAGGAGACTGTAAAGAGGGATAAAGTCTGGATAAATATTACAGAATCGGATGAGCAGGAGCTCAATGGTGTTTTGAAAAGCCTTTTTAACTTTCACCCCCTGAGCATTGAAGACTGTTCCAAAGAGATGCAGTATCCTAAAATCGATGATTACGGGGAGTATCTTTTTATGGTAATTCATGCTCCCGATCTTAACCACCTTGAAACCTTTGAAACGGTAGAAATAGATATCTTTCTCGGCTCTAATTATCTTGTAACTTACAGCAGGTCACCGGTAAAAAGTATTGATACCATTAAAGAACGTTGTATCAGGGACCCTGGCAGTCTGTTCAAGCAGGGGATGGATATGATGTTTTATAACCTTGTTGACAGCACGATGGATAACTACAATTATATCCTCGATTTTTTGGAAAAGAGGATTGAGAAGGTTGAAGATGACGTAGTTGAGGGAGAAACTTCGATATCTCTTAAGGACATAATACTTCTTAGAAACGACCTTAAAGAAGTGAGAAGGATCCAGGTGCCTCAGAGGGAATTGTTTAATAAGCTTTCACACCGGAAGTTCAATCCGATAATGGACAAAACGAGGATATATATGAGCGATACTTATGATGCTATGTACCAGATTAATGATACGATCGATAATCTGCGTGATTACATTGATAGTGTCCGCGATATATATATGACGGTCGAGTCTAACAGGATGAATCAGGTGATGAAAGCCCTGACTGCTATAGCGACGATTATGATGCCGTTTGTTGTCATATCGAGTATTTACGGCATGAATATAAACCTGCCCTTAAGTAAAAGCCCTTACAGTTTTCTTTTGATTGTGGCTATAATGCTTGTGATAACCGCTTTTCTAATGCTCTGGTTTAAGAGAAAAAACTGGTTTTGATGTTGGTTTATGAACAGGTGAGAATGTTTAAATGAAAAAAACCGCGATTCCCCTTCTTATTCTTTTCCTTTTAGGCATGATTGTGTACATTTTAATTATAATGTTCAGAACTGATTCAGTTCTTGGGCTTAGAATCGGGAGTAAGAAAGAAGATATAGAAGCAGAGTTTCAACGGCGCGCGATCAGGAAATTGGAAGAGGGAGACAAATATCTTGTCTATGAAAAACCCCCGTCTTCGATAGAACATATTGAAAGAGTAAGATTAACTTTTTCTGATATGGATAAACTTACCAAATTTGAGGTTGGGTTTGCCAAGCGAGCCGTTGATATAGTGGACAAAGGAATCGAGGATGAACTTTTCTATGTAAAAGAAAGCGGCGGTAAACCTGATTTTGAACTCTATTATTTTATAAGGAACAAGCTTGTTGGAATTTATGGCGAGCCGAATATTGAGTCGGTTAACAGGGAGAGAGGCCGGGGTTTTTGCAAGTGGCATCTTAAAAATGTTGACGTCCTGTTTGGAATAAGAGGTGATATCTGCGGATTGAGCTGCTATAGTTCAAAAAGTGTAACGAAAAAAATAAAAATGGAATCCAATTAGAGTTAAAAGCAACCCCTTACCCGTTCTATCTGTCCTTAAACTATAAAATTTCCTTTTTATCGTTGACGTTGTTATAAGTGGTTTGATAACATGAAAACCTTCTATTTCCTTTAGAAAGGCAGGGGTTTGATATGATTAAAAGATATACAAGAGCTAAGATGGGGAAGATATGGTCCCAGGAAAATAAATTTGATACCTGGCTCAAGGTTGAAATTCTTGCCTGTGAAGGAATGTCGGAGATAGGGATAATTTCAAAAAGGGCCCTTGGTGAAATTAAAAAGAAAGCCGGGTACGACATAAAAAGAATTGCTGAAATTGAGAAAAGAACTAATCATGATGTTATCGCGTTTTTGACCTCTGTCGCGCAAAAGGTTGGGCCTTCTTCAAAACACATACATTATGGAATGACTTCTTCCGATGTCCTCGATACTTCTCTTTCGTATCTTATGAAGCAATCAGCAGAACTGCTTTTAGAAGATTTGAAAGATCTTTTAAAAGAGGCCAGGAAAAAAGCATTGAAATATAAATATACCCCTATGGCAGGAAGATCCCACGGGGTTCATGCCGAACCCGTAACGTTTGGCCTTAAAATGGCCCTGATGGCTACAGAGCTTCAAAGGGCATATGAAAGGCTGAATTCTGCTAAAAAAATTATATCTGTTGCCAAAATCTCAGGAGCGGTGGGTACACACGCTCATTTAAGCGCTTCTGTGGAAAAATATGTGGCTAAAAAACTTGGCATGAAACCTGCTGTTATATCCACCCAGATAATTCAGAGAGACAGGCATGCTGATTTTCTTTCAGCAGTTGCTCTTGCGGGAGCTGTATTGGAAAAATGGGCGCTGGAGATAAGAAGCCTTCAAAGAACTGAGATTTATGAAGTCGAAGAGTATTTCGCGAAAGGGCAGAAAGGTTCTTCGGCGATGCCGCATAAGAGAAATCCGATAACCTGTGAAAGAATCTGCGGGCTTGCAAGAATATTAAGAGCTAATGCTCTCGCGGGGTTTGAAAATGTGGCATTATGGCATGAGAGAGATATTACCCATTCTTCCGTAGAAAGGGTGATTATTCCTGACAGTGTCATACTTCTGGATTACATGTTGAATTTGATGACAGGGGTTATTAGGGATCTTAACGTGTACCCTAAAAACATGATGGCCAACCTGAACAAAACCAGGGGCCTTATATATTCCCAGAAGATACTTCTTGAACTCACAAGGAAGGGTGTTTCCCGCGAAAAAGCTTACAGGATTGTTCAGAGAAATGCTATGAAAGTTTGGGAAAAAGATATTGATTTCAAGGGGCTTTTACTTAAAGACAATGAATTGACAAACTATCTTTCTCCCGCAAAAATAGAAGGTTGTTTTGATTTAAAATATTACCTTAAAGATATTGACAGGATGTTTAGAGCGGCGGGAATTGGCAAAAAATAACCACAACTATAAACTAAGAGATAAATTATGTTTCTCGCGAAAGTATATGTAACTTTAAAGAAAAGTGTTCTTGACCCCCAGGGCGTAACGGTGAAACATGCCCTTGAGTCTCTGGATTTCGAAAGTGTTTCTGATGTAAGGCTTGGGAAATATATGGAGATCAAATTGGATGTTTCTGATGAAGAGGAAGCTGAAGCGCGATTGAAAGAGATGTGTAAAAAGCTTTTGATAAATCCTGTTATAGAAGAATATACATATGACCTGAAGAGAGTCGGCGATTGTTAAGTTTGCATTAACTACCCTCCAGAGGAAATTCTATGAAATTCGGAGTTGTGGTTTTCCCGGGATCAAATTGTGATCACGACTGCCATTACGTTTTGAACGGTGTTATCGGAGTCAAGGCTGAATATATCTGGCATAAAGAAACCAGTGTTGACGGTTTTGACTGCGTTGTTCTTCCGGGCGGCTTTTCATACGGCGATTACCTGAGAACTGGATCAATAGCCAGGTTTTCGCCGGTGATGAACGCGGTTGCGAAGCATGCCCGAAAAGGAAAGCTGGTAATAGGAATATGCAATGGTTTTCAGATTCTTCTGGAAGCGGGAATTCTTCCCGGTGCGATGCTCCGGAATACATCGCTTAATTTTGTTTGTAAAGATGTCTGGGTGAAGGTTGAAAATAATGAAACTCCCTTTACCAGTTTGTGTGGTGAAAAAGAGGCTTTACGGATACCTGTGGCTCATGGAGAAGGAAATTATTTTGCTGATACGGAAATTATCGAAAAACTTGAAAGCGAACACCGGGTAGTTCTCAGATATTGTTCAGAAAACGGAAATGTTGAAAAATCTTCAAATCCGAACGGCTCGTTAAATAATATAGCCGGCATATGTAATGAGAGAAAAAATGTTTTAGGATTAATGCCGCACCCGGAGAGATGTTCGGAAAAAATCCTGGGTTCAGCGGACGGGAAAAAGATTTTTGATTCAATAAGAGCGTTTCTTAGAGGGAGTTAAATGAACAAAGAAGACGTGAAGAATTTTTGTGAGCCGGAAGTTAATGAAGAGCTCATTAAAAAGCATAATCTTACCGAAGAAGAATATAAACATATAGAAAAAATTCTCGGGCGAAAACCGAATTTTACTGAACTGGGGATATTTTCTGTAATGTGGTCGGAGCATTGTTCCTATAAAAATTCCCGGCCTGTCCTGAAACTGTTGCCTGTGGAAGGCCCCGGTATTTTGATCAAAGCCGGTGAAGAGAATGCGGGTGTTATCGATATCGGGGACGGGTGGGCGGTTTCTTTTAAGGTGGAATCTCATAACCATCCCTCGGCGATAGA
>JAGLRQ010000145.1 GCA_023136205.1 Candidatus Auribacterota bacterium | reverse complement strand
GCGGGTTTGAATAGTTTGAGGTTTGGAAATTTATCAAATCCCCGGGTAAAACATCTTTTGAAGGGTGTTGTAGGCGGTATTGCGCATTATGGCAACTGCATTGGAATCCCGACAGTAGGCGGGGAAATCTATTTTGATGAAACATACGAAGCAAATCCTCTTGTTAACGCGTTTTGTCTGGGAATCATCAAGCACGAAGATATTGCCCGAGGCTGCGCGAAAGGTAAAGGGAATCCTGTTTTTTATGTTGGAGCTGCTACAGGTAGAGATGGATTGGGAGGGGCAAGTTTTGCTTCAAGAGAGCTTACAGAAGAATCTCATGAAGACAGGCCCGCTGTTCAGGTTGGTGATCCCTTTATGGAGAAACTTCTTCTGGAAGCATGTCTGGAACTTTTAAAAACTGGATATGTTATTGGTATTCAGGATATGGGGGCGGCAGGTTTGACCTGTTCAACCTGTGAAACCGCGAGCAGAGGCGGTACAGGAATTGAAATAGAACTTTCAAAGGTTCCCAGGCGTGAAACCGGTATGATCCCTTATGAAATTATGCTTTCTGAAAGCCAGGAGAGAATGCTTGTTATTGTTCAGAATGGTAAGGAAAGAGAGGTAGAAAAACTTTTTAAAAAATGGGATTTGCATGCGGTTGAGATAGGATATGTAACTGATGACGGCATGATGCGGGTTAGAAATAACGGGGAAATTGTTGCTGAAATTCCTGCCCGGCAGATTGCTGAAGATTCACCAGTTTATGCAAGGGAAGAAAAAACCCCCGCGTACCTTGAAAATGTTCTTTTGTTAGATGAAAGTTCACTGGAAGAACCGCGGGATTACAGCGATGTTTTGCTTAAGATTCTTTCCGATCCTACCATAGCGAGCAAAAAATGGGTTTACGGACAGTATGATCATATGGTCATGACAAATACTGTCGTCAGGCCGGGTTCAGACGCGGCTGTTTTGAGGATAAAACCCGCGGGGAAAATCCTGGCTCTTACATCTGATTGTAACAGTACGTATTGTTATTTGGATCCTTATACCGGAGGGAAAATAGCGGTGGCCGAGTCCGCGAGAAATATTGTTTGTTCGGGAGCAAAACCCCTTGCGATAACCGATTGCCTCAATTTTGGAAATCCTATGAAGCCTGAAATTTTCTGGCAGTTTAAATATTGTGTAAAAGGGCTTGCTGACGCATGCAGATTTTTTGAAACGCCTGTTACCGGGGGAAATGTAAGTTTTTATAATGAAAATCCACGGGGTGCTGTTGATCCGACTCCTGTTGTATGTATGGTTGGGTTGTTCGAAGATGAAAAGCATATAACTACTTCCGCCTTTAAAAATGTTGGCGATATAATTTACATGATAGGCCCCTCGAGGGTTGAGATTGGGGGCTCTCAATATCTAAAATCAATTCAGGGCCTAAAAAAGGGAAAATGCCCGGAGCTTAATTTCGAAGAGGAAAAAGCGACCCAGGATTTATGTTTAAGGGCAATAAAGAATGGAATAATAAATTCTGCCCACGATTGCTCGGAGGGCGGGATCGCGGTTACTCTTGCGGAGTGCTGTATAACAGATGCAGAGGTAAAAACCGGGGCGGAAATTGATTTATCAGATATATACAAAGAGTCCGGCGCGCCCAGGTCATCTATTCTGTTTGGAGAAACACAGTCGAGGATTATTGTTACTGTACCGGAAAGTAAAATCAAAGATTTTCAAAAATTGTTGTTGGGGCATTTGTCCAGGGTATCAAAAATAGGAAAAGTTACCGCGTCAAAGCTGATTGTTAAGTTAAGAGATGAAAAGTTAATAAATCTTGAAACAGAAGAAATTGCGGGGAGATATTTTGAGAGCCTTAAAGAAAAATTGGAGAATGGCTAATCAATTATGTTTGGAGATAAGAAATGAGAAAAGAAGAGATGACATATAAAGATGCGGGTGTTGATATAGACGAAGCTGCCAAAGTTGTCAAAAGAGCGAAAAAGCTGGCTGAGAGGACCCATAAGAAAGGCCTTATCTCCGGTATTGGCGGTTTCGGGGGGCTGTTTAAAATTGATAAGGAGAAGTTTGAAGAGCCGGTTCTTGTTTCGAGTATAGATGGAGTCGGGACTAAGCTTAAGGTCGCGGTTATGGCAGGAAGGCATGATACCGTAGGAATGGATATTGTAAATCATTGTGTGAATGATATAGTTGTGCAGGGCGCACAACCACTTTTCTTTATGGATTATGTGGGCATGGGTAAGCTTGAAGCAGGAGTTTTTAATCAGATAATGGAAGGAATAGTTAAGGCCTGCGAGGCGGCTGAATGTGTTCTTCTTGGCGGTGAGACTGCGGAAATGCCCGGGCTTTACAGTGATGGAGAGTATGATCTCGTGGGGTG
>JAGLRQ010000144.1 GCA_023136205.1 Candidatus Auribacterota bacterium | reverse complement strand
TAAAGGCTCTGGCTGCGCAGTTTGGGATGGAAGTTGTATCCCTTGATAAGATGAACATTCCAAAGGATGTAATAAGTCAGATTCCCCTCGAATTAACAAAGAAGTATAAAGTTATTCCTATTAGCAAGAAAGGAAATACGCTTACGATTGCCTTGTTTGATCCCACTGACTCGGATGTTTTTGATAACCTGAGCTTTATTCTAAAATGCAACATCGAGGGTGTTCTTGTACCCAGGGAAGAAATAACTGAGGCGTTGGATAAATATTACGGTGTCAGTGAAGTGACAATTGATAAAATGCTGGCTGAGCTGAGTGAAGAGGATGTAACATTTGTAGATGAGAATGTTAAAGCGGCTGAAGAGGAAGATATTGCAGATGAAGCTCCTGTTATCAAACTTGTAAGTCTCTTAATACTTGAAGCATTTAAATTAAGGGCGAGTGACATACATCTTGAGCCTCTTGAAAGGAAGTTCAGGGTTCGTTACAGAATTGACGGGGTGCTTCACGAGATGCCGGCCCCTTCAAAAAGACTCCAGGGATCGATTATTTCCAGAATTAAAATTATGTCAAATATGTCAATTGCTGAAAGAAGGCTGCCGCAGGATGGAAGGATAAAGCTTAACCTTACGGGGAAAGACATAGATTTGCGCGTTTCTTCACTTCCAGCTAATCACGGGGAAAGTATGGTTCTCCGGTTGCTTGATAAAACAAGCCTTCTTATTGGACTTTCAGAACTGGGGTTTTTTGCCGACGACGAAAAAACTTTTGGAGGCCTTATAGAAGCCCCTAATGGGATATTGCTTATAACAGGTCCAACCGGAAGCGGAAAAACAACAACCCTTTATGCCTCTTTAAACAATATAAACAAGCCGAATAAGAAAATTATTACCGTTGAAGATCCTGTGGAATACATGCTTTCGGGTATTAACCAGGTCCAGGTGAATGATGAAATAGATCTTACATTTGCCAATGTATTGAGATCTCTCTTAAGACAGGCGCCCAATGTGATAATGATAGGTGAGATACGTGATGTTACTACGGCGAATATTGCCGTTCAGGCAGCGCTTACAGGGCATCTTGTTTTTTCTACACTACACACAAATGATGCTGCCGGTGCTATTACAAGATTGGTTGACCAGGGCGTAAAACCATTTTTAGTTGCGTCTTCTCTTCTGGCTATTCTTGCGCAGAGGCTTGTGAGAAAGATATGTGATGAATGTAAACAGGAATATAAGCCAAGTGAGTACGAAATTACCGCCGCAAAGCTTGACCCTCAAAAAATAAAGGAGGTTAAGTTCTTTAAGGGTGCCGGTTGTGATGCTTGTAGTAATACGGGTTACAGGGGGAGAATCGGAATATACGAACTTCTTGTTGTAAACGATGAGATAAGAAAGATGATTTACCAGAAAGTCACGGCCCATGTTGTCAGGCAAAGGGCCAGGGAACTTGGTATGAGAACGTTGAGGGAAGATGGTATAAGAAAAGTTTTGAGCGGAATAACTACGTTGGATGAAGTCTTCCGTATAACTGCAATGGATATGGATTAAGATTTTAAGCAACGCAAATTAAAAATATGAGAGGAAAGCAATATGTATGATATGAAAGAGCTTCTTCAGCTTGTTATAGATAAGAATGCTTCTGATTTACATTTGACAGTGGATTCTCCTCCTGTTTTAAGAGTTGACGGTGAGCTCTGTCCCATTGAAGGAGAAAAATTGGTTCCTGAAGAAACCGAACGTCTTATGAAAGCTGTTACTTCTGAAACGCATATACAGAAGGTCAGGGAAGAAGGCGGTACGGATTTTGGATTTGGTTTTGGGGACCAGGCCCGGTTTAGGGTAAGTGTTTACCGGCAAAAAGGTAAATATGCCCTTAGCTTGAGGCTTATTCCGGTCAAACTTATGACTTTTGAAGAAGTTGGTTTGAGTGGCGGTATCAAAGATCTTTTGTTTAAACCCAGGGGGCTTGTTCTTGTCACCGGCCCCACTGGTTCAGGAAAGACAACAACCCTTGCTACAATGATTGATTTCATAAATATCGAGAGAACATCTCATATAATTACAATTGAAGATCCTATCGAGTATTTTCATGCGCACAAAAATTGTATTGTAACTCAGAGGGAGGTTGGGGTAGATGTCCCTTCTTTTTCAGAGGCGTTGAAAAGAGTACTGAGACAGGACCCGGATGTGATACTGGTTGGAGAAATGAGGGACCTTGCAACGATGGAAGCTGCCATAACCGCGGCTGAGACCGGCCACCTTGTTTTTGCAACGCTGCATACTACCGGGGCAACCCGGACTGTGGATAGAATAATAGATGCTTTCCCTGCCAATCAGCAGGAACAGATAAGGACGCAGCTTGCTTCTTCGATGCTGGCCGTTATTTCCCAGCAGCTTCTTGTTCGCGCTGATGGAAAAGGAAGGATCGCGGCATTTGAAATAATGATTGCTACCCCTTCTATTCAGGCTCATATAAGAGAAAAGAAAACTTTCAGGATTACATCGGATTTGCAGATTGGACAGAAGCTTGGGATGCATACACTGGATGCTCATTTATATGAACTATATATTAGGGATCTTATAAGGTATGAAGATTTGATAGTATACGCGCAGGATCCGGCTATGATTATTGAAAAACTTGGCAAGTTTAAAAAGAAAGGCCGATAAACATGACCTCCGAAAGTTTATTTCTTGGCCAACTGCTGGTAGAAAAAGGGATTATTACCGATGAACAGTTGCAGGAGGCAAAAGAAGAACATGATAGAACGGGCAGGCTTTTAGGCCATGTTCTGGTGGATTTTGGACATATAACCGAAGCGGAGATTATCCTGACCCTTGGGCAGGAACTTGGCATGGAAGCTGTTGATCTGAAGGAGATAGGGGAAATACCCCAAGAGGCAATTCAAAAAATTTCGCCGAACATGGCAAAATTATATGAAGTTATTCCATTTGCCATAAGGGGAAATACAGTTATGGTGGCAATGGCAGATCCTTTGAATCCTAACATGCTCGATGATTTGCGTTTCATGCTTGATGTTGAGGTCAAAGGGGCAATAAGCAATAAGCGGGATATAGGTGATGCGATAAAAAAATATTATGGGAATGAATCGGAGTCTTTTTCAGATCTTCTCGAAGAGATAAGAGAGGAAATGCCTTCCACGATAGTGGAGGCCAACGCTAATATAGATATTACAAGCCTTAAGGAACTGGCAAGTGAAGCTCCAGTGGTAAAACTTCTTAATCTTGTTTTGATACAGGCAATAAACGATAAAGCGAGTGATATCCATTTTGAACCGTTTGAAACCGAGTTTAAAATAAGGTATAGAATTGATGGTGTCCTTTATGAAATGGTTCCTCCTCCGAAACATCTTGCTTTGGCTATAACGTCCAGAATAAAGGTTATGGCTAATCTTAATATCGCGGAGAGGCGTCTTCCTCAGGATGGAAGGATTCAGCTTAATATCAGCGGAAGGAATGTTGACCTCCGCATATCTACGCTGCCTACTATGTTTGGCGAAAGCGTTGTTATGAGAATTTTGGACAGGAGTAATGTCCAGTTAGATATTGAAGCTTTGGGGTTGGCCGAAGATATTATGAAGAGCATGGAGAAGCTTATTGAAAGGCCAAACGGTATTATTATAGCAACCGGCCCTACGGGTTGTGGAAAGACCACTACATTATATTCATGTCTTAGAAGAATTAACAGAATTGAAGATAAAATCATTACTACTGAAGATCCTGTCGAATATGATATTGAAGGCATTATTCAGGTTGCTATTAATGAAGGCATAGGCCTTACATTCGCGCGCTGTTTGAGAAGTATTCTCAGGCAGGATCCGGATAAAATAATGGTTGGTGAAATACGTGAC
>JAGLRQ010000143.1 GCA_023136205.1 Candidatus Auribacterota bacterium | reverse complement strand
CTCCTGATAACAACTTCTTTTCTGTGGTCTATGTAACACCGCATAATTTCTTTAAGGTTCATAACTTTCGGGCGTTTTTTATCAAGAGCAAGCAGAATTGCCCCGAAAGTGGTTTCCATTTGTGTATGCTTGTACAGCTGGTTCAGGATAACTTTTGCTATCTCACCCCGCTTAAGTTCTATGACAACACGCATGCCGTCTTTGTCGGATTCATCTCTTATATCTGATATCCCCGCCATCTTTTTCTGGTTGACCATGTCGGCAATATCCTTAATCAAATTCGCCTTGTTTACCACATAGGGAAGCTCGGTAATAACCAGATTTTCTTTTCCGCTTTTAGCCGGTTCAATCCCCACGCGGGCTCTTACCTTCATCTTTCCATAACCGGTTTCATACATTTCTTTAATCCCGCTCAAACCACAGATAATGCCGCCTGTGGGGAAATCAGGGCCTTTTACATATTGACAAAGTTTTTTAATTTCAACATCAGGATTATTAATAAGATGGATTATCGCGTCAATAACCTCGGAAAGATTATGGGGCGGGATATTGGTTGCCATCCCCACGGCAATTCCCGACGAACCGTTTATAAGAAGGTTTGGAATCCTGGATGGAAGAATAGTCGGTTCTTCAAGGGATTCATCAAAGTTCGGAACAAACTTCACCGTTTCTTTTTCAATGTCTTCCAGCAATTCTCCCGCCAGGCTTTCCATCCTTACTTCCGTATATCTCATCGCTGCCGCGGAATCGCCATCCACGGAACCAAAATTCCCCTGGCCATCGATAAGAGGATATCTCAATGAAAAATCCTGCACCATCCTCACCATAGCGTCATATACAGCCGTATCGCCATGGGGATGATATTTACCCAGCACTTCTCCAACAACCCTTGCGGATTTTTTATAAGAACTCCTGCGGACCAGCCCGATTTCTTTCATGGCATAAAGAATTCTTCTGTGAACGGGCTTTAACCCGTCACGAACATCAGGCAGTGCCCTGCCCACTATAACGCTCATTGAATAATCAAGGTAAGATGTTTTGAGTTCCTCACTTATCGACCTTGGAATTACTTTTTCATTCTTAGTATACATTTAAGTTAAACTCCTCTCTAAATATCCAAATTCTTTACTTCGGGAGCATACCTCTGAATAAATGCTTTACGAGGCGCGACCTGGTCTCCCATAAGGGTCGTGAAAATTTTATCGGCCTCAAACGCGTCTTCAAGGACAATCTTAACAAGGGTTCTTTTTTCCGGGTCCATTGTCGTCTCCCAGAGCTGTAAAGGATTCATTTCACCAAGCCCTTTATACCTTTGTATGGTCAATCCCTTTTTCCCCTGCTCTTTTACATAGCGCAAAACTTCGGAAAGCGTTTTTAGCTGTATGCTGTTTCCATCGCTAAGAATAACCTCATATTTCGGTTTTCCCGGCCTTTTTGTATCGGGGCCCGCAAGGCCCTTTTTTTCAAGCTCCTTTAAAATTTTCGTAAGCTCTCTTGTTTCATAAAGCTCTCTAACATCTATTTCAGAATTAGTTTCCGTTTGTGTTCCATTCTGCTTATCAACTATCATCTCAAGCTGTCCGCCTTTTTCCTTTTCCACTTTCTTTGTCAGGGCCGCAAGCTCTTTATCGTCGTAAAGGAAACGCTCTTCCCCTCCAATCCTGACATGGTATATCGGGAATTCACCCGTTTTCGCGTTCCGCATATTCATAAAATTATTAAAATCAATTCCTTTTCTCTTAAGAAGATTCGCGGCCCTTTCCATTCCCACAATCAAATCAAGGATTTCCCTGAACTCTTTCGGGGTATATTCACTTTTACTGGGAAGTTTTTTAAGTTTAAGGTCTTCCGTGCCAAGATCAAGAATTATCCTGCTCATAGCTTTATCGCTTTCAATATAGCTCTCTTTTTTCTTTTTCTTTACCTTATAAAGAGGCGGCTGGGCTACATAAATATGGCCGTTTTCAATTAGAAGCGGCATCTGCCTGTAAAAGAAAGTCAACAGGAGCGTCCTTATATGCGCGCCGTCAACATCAGCGTCAGTCATTATTATTATTTTCTTATACCGCATTTTTTCAACCTTGAAATCCTCTGTCCCGATACCGGCTCCTATTGCCGTTATTATCGTCCTTATCTCAACATTATTAAGCAGTTTATCAAGCCGCGATTTTTCAACATTAAGTATCTTGCCCTTAAGGGGAAGTATTGCCTGGTATCTTCTGTCTCTTCCCTGTTTTGCCGACCCGCCCGCGGAATCTCCTTCAACCAGATAAAGCTCACACAATTCAGCGTCTTTCTCCGAACAGTCCGCGAGCTTGCCTGGAAGAGCCGCGGAATCCAGGGCGCCTTTTCTCCTTGTTAAATCCCGAGCTTTTCTCGCTGCCTCCCGCGCGCGCGACGCCGTAAGACACTTGTCTATTATTTTCCTCGCGACTGACGGGTGCTCTTCAAAAAAACCGCCGAGCTTTTCATTAACTATGGATTGAACAATTCCATCTACCTCGCTGTTTCCCAGTTTTGTTTTGGTTTGCCCTTCAAATTGAGGCTCCTCGATTTTACAGCTTATAACTGCTGTAATCCCTTCCCTTATATCTTCACTCTGCATCTTAAC
>JAGLRQ010000142.1 GCA_023136205.1 Candidatus Auribacterota bacterium | reverse complement strand
GCGGGCCGTTTCCTCACAGCTTCTATTCCGCCAAGAACTTTTATCGTCCTCGCGTCATATTGATGTTGCTCTGTCTTTTTCATTAATTTATTATCCCTCTTTTATTCTAATTCTTGCCCTTTACAAAATCACTGACCCTGAACCTTATATTTTTAATGCTTCTCAATCCGGTTTTCTCTCTAAGGGAATCCAGGATTTTACTTTTAAAAAAAGTGTTGAGCTCCGACATCCACACGGGGCTGTCGACACTTACAAAAAGAATGTTTTTGTATATTTTATCCGGAACAGCGTGTTGTGATATTTCCTTCCCGACTATTCCATCCCATTCTTCGAATATTTTAGATTCTTCAAGCCTTTTATCAAGATTAATTCTCTTTAAGGCCTTTTGAACTATACTTCCTATCGGCTCATAACCTTTCTTCATTAATATTTCCGCTAAATACTCTAAAAAGCTTCTTGTCGCCTTTAATATTTACAACGTCTCTTTTATCCGTAGAGCTTACAAAAATCTGAGTCCTCCCCTCAATAGAGGGGAAAAAAGCCTTTCTTCTTTCCATATCTAAAACCGGCAGGACATCATCCGCGAGAATCAAAGGAACATCCCCGGTAGCTTTGCACATCAGGTTAAACTCCGCGTTCTTCAGTGAGAGTGCTATGCTTCTCTGCTGGCCCTCGGAACCAAACAGCTTCGCGTCCCTCCCGTCAACGATAAAACTAATATCGTCCCTGTGAGGGCCTCTCGCGGTGTAGCCTTCCTCAATATCCTTTTTCCTTCTTTCGGCCAGATATTTAAAAATATTTTCCTTTTCAGGCTCGTTAACTTTGATAGAAGGCTGATACTCTATTTTTAACCTCTCTTTATTCTTTGTTATTTCACGGTGATAAGAGTAAGCGGCTTTACTTAACTCCTCTATTACCTCCTGCCGTCTTTTTATTATATAAGCGCAGTGCTGAGAAAGCTGCTCATCCCATAGAAACGGCGTTTTTTCTCCGGTTCTCCTTTTTATCTCGCTGTTGCGCCTGATCAATATCTTCTTAAAAGTTTGTAAGGCAGCAATATAATTCTTATCCACCTGAGATAAATATATATCAATAAATCTTCTTCTTTGAAGCGGAGACCCCTTCATTAAAAAAATGTCTTCAGGGGTAAAAATAACAACTCTTAAAACACCAATAAGGTCCGAAAGTTTCTTAAGCTGCCTTTTGTTTATCTGCGCGCTTTTTTTATTTTTAAAGAATGTTATTTTAACATTCTTTTCTGTTTCATTTACAACCGTTCCGCTTAATAAAAAACCTTCCTTATCCCAAAAAATAAGGTTTCTTCTGTCTAATGTCCTAAATGACCTTGCTGTGGCAAGAAAATAAATCGCTTCGAGGATATTTGTCTTTCCCTGCGCGTTCTTCCCCCACAAAATATTCACATTCTCGGAAAAATCTACATCCAGCGACCTGTAATTTCTAAAATCCCTTAATACAAGAGATTTTAACCTCACTTAGGATATCCTCATAGGCATAATTACATAAATAAAGCTTTTTCCGGATTTTATTACTCCGGGATTTAAAGAATCGCTGAATTCAAAATTAATTTCCTCTTCATTGAGATTCCTTAAAACATTAACAAGAAAATCCGGGTTAAACGCCATTTTTACCTCATCGCCTTTATAATTAAGCGGAACCTCCCCCCTATATTCCCCTATATCGGGAGAATTCACCTCTATAAGCATTTTACCCTGTAGAAAAATCAACTTCACAGACCTTGATTTATCACTGGTAAGTATCGAAGCCCTTTTTATCGCGGAAAGAAGCTCTTCTCTCAAAAAAACCACGCTCTCCTTTGATTTTTTCGGTATAACCTGATTATAATCCGGAAATTTCCCTTCTATAAGTTTCGACACAAGAAGAATATTATCCAACTCAAAGGCAATCTGGCTTTCAGAAACCTTTATTGTAACCTTTCCATCACCATCAAGCATTCTTGAAAGCTCGCTTATAGCTTTTGATGGAACTATCACACCGTTCTCATCTTCACCGTCTTCCCCCACTTCAGCAGACGCGAGAGCAAGCCTCCTGCCGTCCGTAGCGACAAATGTAATATAACCATCTTTAACTTTTATATAAATTCCACTTAACGTATACCTTGTCTCTTCCTGTGAAACAGCGTAAGAAGTTTTACGTATAAGTTCTTTCAGAACACTCTTCTTTACCTCAATGGAAACGCCTTCCTTAAAGGCCGGGATTTTGGGAAAATCATCCTTTGAAAGCCCCATTATTTTAAAGTTATCCATCTTTGAGGCAATTGTGGCTATATTATTTTCTGTAACATTAATTTCAATAACATCCCCTGGAAAATCACGAACTATACTCAACAGTTTTTTAGCCGGCAGTGTTGTACCGCCGCTTTTTTTAACCTTAGCTTCGACCTTGCATTTTATTCCCATTTCAAGATCCGTTGTTGATAAAAAAACAGCATCACCTTCTGTTTCTATAAGAACATTTAACAGAATCGGCAACGCTCCTTTAGTGCTTACAATACTCTGGGTGCTCTGAATACCAGAAAGAAGAGCATCCCTTGAGCATGAGATTTTCATTGTATCCTCCTTTTTCCACAAAATTCATATTGCTAAATACTATTACTTATAAATATCTTTAGTAGTAGTAGTATTAATGGGGTGTTAGTATATCAGACAAGTCTATCATTATCGAGTAAAAAAGGATTCAAAAACTTTGTTAAAAACTTGTTGATAACACGCATGTTATTCACAGCTTGGAAAAAACTCCACATTTATTAACAAAATATTAACAATTTCTGAACACTTTATTCCTTTATTTTTTTTTAAGCGTTTCTACTGCGCCGCTGAGATTTTTTTTGTAAGCATTTCTATTGTCCTGCTGAAATTTTTATCCTTGTCGATCTTCTTTTGAATCTGGCTTACCGCGTACATTACAGTTGTGTGGTCGCGCCCGCCGAAAGAGTTTCCGATTTCAGGAAGAGACGCTTTGGTAAGCATTCTTGATAAATACATGGCTACCTGGCGCGGGAAGGCTATCTGCTGGGGTTTTTTCTTGCTTTGCATATCAGCGACCCTTATATCATAATATTCGGCGATTTTTTTCTGAATAGATTCCATACTGATGTTTTTTTCCGCGATAACAGTTAGGAGGTTCCCAAGAATCTGTTCAGCAATTCCTGCCGTAATTTCTGTGTCCGGGTCAAGAGACACATATGCCGCCAGCCTTTTAAGAGCTCCCTCTAATTTTCTCACGTTGGATTTTATTCTTTCAGCGATAAAGGTTATTATCTCATCGCTGATTTTTATGGAAAAACCTTTTCTTTTTTCTCTTAGAATCGCGATTCTTGTTTCAAGGTTTGGAATCTGTATGTCTCCTAAGAACCCCATTTCAAAACGGTTAACAAGCCTGTTTTCAAGCCTTGGTATTTCGTCAGGCGGCCTGTCACTTGAAACAACAACTTGTTTACCCGCGTCGTAAAGAGCATTAAATGTGTGGAAAAATTCTTCCTGCATCATTTCTTTTCCGCCGAGGAACTGTATGTCATCTATTAGAAGAACATCTATCCTGCGGTATTTTTCCCTGAATTTAACCATGGTTTTGTTTTGCAGGGCTTCAATCATCTGGTTGCCAAAACTTTCGCTTGTTGTGTAGTATACCCTGGCTCTCTTCTTGTTTATTATTACCTGGTTTCCAATGGCATGCAGCAGGTGGGTTTTTCCCAGGCCTACTGTGCCGTATATGAAAAGCGGGTTATAAGCTGTTCCCGGAGATTTTACAACGGCGGTACATACAGCATTCGCGAGCCTGTTGCTGTCGCCGACAACAAAGTTCTCGAAAGTAAAGGTGGGTTTTAAGTTTGTTTCAAATTTTCTCTCCATGGACGAAAACAGAGGAACTCTTTTTTTCTGAACAGGTTTTTCTTCAAAATCCAGATCTCTTCTGTTAGAAACCACAAATTCTATATCGATTTCATTATCTGTTACTTTCTTCGCGATGGTTTTTATACTGTCGAGGTAATGGTCCTTAACCCAATTAGCGTGAAATTTTATGGGAGAAGACAATGTGAGCTGGTTCTCGTTGAAAGAAATCGGCCTTAGCGGTTTAATCCAATCATCGTATGCATAGGCCGTGAGCTCTTTTTCCAGATCCTTACAGATTTTTCGCCACAAATTGTCCAATTTCTGTAACCCCTCGGTAACGTTTTCGATTCTATCCTTTATCCACAGGTTTTCCCCAAACAGCGATGAGGCAGGACACAGCTTAAGAATACAGGATTATGTCAATATCGTAGTTCCTTGTCAAGAAAAGAGTTGTTGTGTTTAAAAAAAATAACAACGTAGCATGAGATTTTGTAACTCACTGTACGCCAAGATATTACAAATAAATAGCACTTGTGGATAACTTGTGGGGTTTTATTGTTTTTGGCCTGGTTTCTCGTCAGACAAGGAGCATTTTTTTAAAAAATTTTTCGAAGCGAGGAGAGAAAAAATAATTTAACAAGCTGCCCACATGTTATTAACAAGTGCGGAAAGAAGGAAACCGTGTGAAAAATTACCGTCGAGGAAAAATCAATTATTGACGGTGAAGGCAATTAATTAACCTGGTTATCATCAGGGTAAAATTCGCGTAAAATGCGCCGAAAACCAAAACAAAGGCGCTCCATTTTGGGGTATGGTAAATTTTGGTGGGGGGAGGTTTGTCAGAAGCTTGTGAATCAGGCTGTAGCGCGCAGCGCAAGTTCTGTTTCCGTGACAAGTTCGTCAATTAATTCTTTCACGGAAACGATTTTTTTTATTCTTGAGACTGTGCTTCCGGCGAACACAACAGCATTGTCGAGATCTCCCTTTACCGCGTTGAGTAAAGCCTTGGCTATGCAGTAAGGTGCCTTTCCGGGGTCGCATGTTTTAAGGCATTTATACTTGCAGACAAAAGGAAATTTTACGCCCTGCATTATTTTTTCGACGAATTTTGTTCTTATTGTTCTTCCCGGCAGCCCCACAGGGCTTTTTATAATGAAGGTATCTTGTGTTTCTGTTTTAAGATACAGCTGTTTAAAGTCATCAGGGACAGAACATTCTTCTGTGGCGACAAAACGAGTTCCTATTTGAACACCGCTTGCTCCCAGATTTAAAATTCTGGCAATGTCTTTGCCGTCAAAAATACCGCCTCCCGCGATAACAGGTATCTTTACATTTAAATCTTTTTCATATTGTTTGACTGTCTTTAAAATCTCGGTTAAAAGTTCTTCCAGGCTGGCTGTTTTTTCTTTCTGCAGGTCTTCAAATCTATATCCTAAATGGCCGCCGGCAAGAGGCCCCTCTACGACAATAGCGTCAGGTACGCGGTCATAGCGTTTTTTCCAGGTTTTTATTATCAAGTCGGCTACCCTTACGGAAGAAACAATGGGTATCAGCTTTACCGTGGAGCCCGCGGTGAGCGCTGGCATTTTTAAGGGCAGGCCGGCGCCTGAAACAATAAAATCTATTTGTTCCGATGCGGCAGCCTTTACCAGATCTTCGTAATTAGAAAGAGCTACCATTATGTTAACACCTATAACACCCTGTGTTAACTCTCTGGCCCGCCGTATTTCTTTTTTGAGAGCTTCGTTTGAGTTTGCGACAAAATCTTTTATCCCGCATTCCTCAGCCTCAACTGAGAGCCCTACGCTGGCTATGGTTCCTGCCCCTCCGCAATTCGCGACCGCGCTGGCCAGAGCTGATGTAGAAACCCTAACTCCCATACCGCCCTGAATAATCGGTACCTTTATCTCTATATCGCCGATTACAAGCGGCTTTAATGTATCACTACTCATAGAAGCGCTATCCTTTTTTGCTGCCGTTTTGGTTACAACTTAACAACGTTTGTAGCCTGCTCGCCCTTAGGGCCGCTTTGAGTCTCACACTCAACTTGCTGCCCTTCGCTCAAAGACTTAAAGCCGTCACCCTGGATTTCAGAATGGTGGACAAAAACATCTTCCCCGGATTCAAGTGTGATAAACCCGAAACCTTTTTTGTCATTAAACCATTTTACTTCACCTTTTGCCATTACTTCTCTCCTCTTTCTTTTTGTAAAATTAAATAAATTATAAGATAGAAAATAAAACCGCAAAGCGAGCTTTCTAACACCCTGCGGCTTAAGATTTCTGTCTTTTTATTTAATTTTACTACCTACAATTATATATAGTTGTTAGGGTGCACTATATATAACTGGCCCCAAGGTGTCAATATATTAATGTCTCAATTTTTAAGTTTTGTAATTACCCGCGGCTGGTTATTTCAATAAGATGAAAACCAAACTGTGTTTGAACAGGGCCGTGAACTTTTCCGACATCTTTGTTAAAAACAACTTGATCAAATTCCTGCACCATTTGTCCCGGAGAAAATTCACCCAGGGCTCCACCGTTCTGGCCGGAAGGACACTGGGAATGTTTTTTTGCCAGTTCGGCAAAATCAGTTCCGGTTTCAATCTGTTTTTTGATGTTTTCACATTCGTCCTGTGTTTTTACCAGGATATGACGTGCTGTGGCTTTCATGGCTGCCTCCATTTTAATAGTTTATGAAGTCTGACATTTGCGAGTCAGGGTAGCATCAACCGCTCAAGTTCGTCAAGGTGATTGATGCGCGCGTCCGGGGAAAAATCTCCTTTAGCGGGTTTAAATATTTCATAGGGTACGTACTGGGTTGTGAAAATAGAGTTCATACCCATTTTTTTTGATCCCTGCACATCCGCTACCCAATTGTCACCGATATAGACACATTCTGAAGGTGAGAAATCAAGCTGAGACAACATAGTTTCGAATGGCCTGGCATGAGGCTTTACATAACCAACATCGCCGGAAACAACTATTGTCTTAAATACGTTTAATAATCCAATTTTCTTTAAGCTGTCGCGGATAGACCGGCCGCATGGATAGTTTGAGAGAAAACCAAAACAGTACCGCCCGGAGAGTTTGTTCAACAATGATAGAACACCATCGGGAAGTTTTACAACGTTGACAAATGATTCATAACGTGTCTGAACCAGCGTATCTACGTGTGATTTTTCCGGTGTGACACCGTAAATTTCATGGATTAACTCCGAACAGAGAGACTCCAGGGTACTCTCCCTGCAGCTGTTATTGAGCGGGGCGGCAATTTGGCGGTCCCTTATGATTTTTAAGCGTGCGGCGTCGCAGGAACCGAACAGCTCTGTCAATGTTCGCTCGAGAACAGAATACTGCCGGGCAACCTGTTTCGGCCCGAATTCGATAAGAGTGTTCCCAAAATCGAAACAAAGAGCTTTAATTTTTCCTGTTGTAAATGGCATGGTTGATTTTTTTATCTATTTTTTTACTGTTAATTCTGTTTTTATGTTACGGCCTTAATAACTCAAAACCTGTAACAGAATCCAAAACACGAACTGCGGCAGTATCAACCAGTTCAAACAAGATAACCTCTAATATATGCCATGCCTTTACACCTTTACGGACACAGCCGGTTACCGTTGACGATTTTCTTCCGCAGGATATGTGCATATGCAATACCGGGTTGCCTTTTTCTCCTAAAAAAAGGGTTCCTGTCCCTGCTATCTCATGGACATTGTCAAGGGTGTGTTCCATAGGGACAACCGGTTTTTTCCGTCCGTGCTCAGGGCCTACCACAAGCTTGCTGTCTTTGTCAATTCCCCCGAGGATGATTAAAGCCCCCGCGGAAATAGATTTTTCACGGGCAAATTTTTCAATTTCCTCGTGAATGATATCCCCGTCTTCAAGACGGATAACAAATATCCTTCCCTGTTTTGCCTGTGAATATTTCATGGTAAAATTTTATTGTGTTCTGCCTTGTTCTCTATCTGCCGCGCCCTTGTCCTCCTCTACTGCCTCTGGATCCTCCTCTGC
>JAGLRQ010000141.1 GCA_023136205.1 Candidatus Auribacterota bacterium | reverse complement strand
TCAAATCCTGCCCCCGCTACCAACAAGTAAATATAAACCAGCCTGCGGCTGGTTTTTCATCATATAAACTCCTACTTGTGCCGGAGTAGCTCAGCTGGTTAGAGCAGTGGAATCATAATCCACGTGTCGGGGGTTCAAGTCCCTCCTCCGGTACCATGTTTTGCCTGCCGGATTTTTCATTTGTTTAAATAAATGGACTATACATTGTATTTTTATAAAAGGGCTTTGAAATAAGTGAAAGCGCTGACAAGCAGGGAAACCATCTATTTTAATAGGAGCCATTTGAGGCAATTGTTAAAAAGGTGGAATTTACCGTCTTGATAGCGTCGAAAAAAATAATGTTTTTCGCTTGACTTATATAAAGCGGGTGATATTATAAACGAAAGGTTATAAATGAAAAGGGTGAAAACCTTGTAATCAAAAGGAGGGGTTATGGCTCAAAAAGTTGAGAAAGTTGGAGTAAAGAAGGAAGCCGGGTATCTCTATTTCGTTGACAAGCAGGGCGATGTTTCAAGAGCTAAAATGGCACGTGGAGGTAAGAGAAAAGGGAAAAAAGCTAAGCCTACGAAAGTTGCCAAAGTTGGCATCAAAAAAGAAAAAGGTTATCTTTATTTCCTCGACAAGAAAGGTGACATTTCGAGAGCTAAAATGGCGCGCGGAAGATAACAAATTTTTGTTATATATAATAATATGAAAAGCCCCGATTCCGTTCGGGGCTTTTTTGTATTAATTTAATGAAGGATTTATTGTGAGAAAGCTTGTTGGTTTAAGAGATTTTAGAAAGTTTTTTGGCGATGGAGAAAAGGTTGTTGTTGGTTTTTCTTCCGGTCCGGATTCCGTATTTCTTGTAAAATTGCTATTAGCTTACTCCGGAAAACTGGGGTTAAAAATTTGTATTGCGCACCTTAATCACTGTCTCAGGGGGAAAGAAAGCGATAGCGATGAATTGTTCGCAAGGAAATTTGCTCAAAGACATGAGCTGCCGTTTTATTCCGAAAAAGTTAATATAAAGCAAGAAAAGGCCGTTAAAAAAATTGGGTTAGAAGAAGCGGCGAGAAATGTCCGGTATAATTTTTTTAAGCGGGCCTGCTGTTATTTCGGAGCAGTCAAATTAGCTCTTGCACATAATTTTGATGACGTGGTGGAAACGGGCCTCATGAGAATATTAAAAGGTACATCCGTGGAAGGTTTATCTTCCATTTCCTCTCGAAAAAAACTTGGGAGAATTTTCATTGTCCGTCCGTTACTTTCTCTGGAGAAAGCAAAAATAATTAAATACCTTGATGCCGGCGGGGAAAAATTCAGAATTGACAGGAGCAATTATGATACCGGTATTTTAAGAAACAGCATAAGAAGAAAATTGCTTCCGCATATCAGGGAAACCTATAATCCCAAGGTGGATGCAGCGCTTGCGCGGCTTTTTGAAAATGCTTCAGTTGTAAGTGATTTTATAAGGGGAAAAGGAAGAAAGCTTTTAAGGTCTTCAATAAAAACCGGTGGGATTAATGTTGATTGCAGGAATTGGCGTAGAGAAAATACCGCTGTAGTTATGGCTGCTGCAAAAATGTTATTGCTGGATTTGGGTATCGACCCTAAGAAGGTTACCTCTAAGGCAATACACTCTGTGGTGCAAATCGCCCTTTCTCAGGAAGGGAAAAAAGCTTTTAAACTCGCAGGAACACTTTTTGTGAAAGAAGGAAACAGTTTGTTGATAAAAGGGGAAGGGGATAAAGTCAGGGAATACAAAGAAAAGAAACTTTTGCTTGGACGAAAATATATTACAGAAACGATTTTGGTAGAAACAGAAATTCTTGATATGAGCAGCAGTGTTATAAAGTCAGCAGAAAGGCATTTTTCATCGCACAAAGATTTTAATTTTCAAAAGGGTTTTTTGACGGAGGTTCAGTTTTTTGATGCTGGCCTTTCAGGCAGTAAGATAATTTTAACAACGGTTAAAAAGGGCAGGAGTTATAATCCTACGGGTTTTAAAGGTCGGAAGAAATTGCAGGATATCCTCGTAGATGCAAAGGTTCCCTTTTCCATTAGAGCGAATCTGCCTGTTTTTTCTAATGGAAAAGGCGATGTGATATTTCTTGCAGGTTATAGAATAGCTGATAAATTTAAGTTAACGGAAAAAACCAGCAGGGTGGGGAAAATTAAGCTTAAAATAAAAATTGCAGGTTAAAAAGATTTAAGTCATGTAGAATAATTTGAATCCATCTGTATAAATTTTGACAGATGTGTTAGGTTATATCAGATAAATTAAATAGTTTTTGTTTAAAATAGGAGAAAAAGTGAATAAAAAAAGGCCGAAAAATGACAAGAAAGATAAAATTTTTCTTAAACCGGCGGTGGTATGGCTTATAGTCGGGTTGGTTCTTGTATACCTTTTTCATGTGAGCTCGATTAAAAGGGATAGCCCGGAAGAAATAACCTATTCCGAATTTTTAGAAAGAGTGAGAGCTGGTGA
>JAGLRQ010000140.1 GCA_023136205.1 Candidatus Auribacterota bacterium | reverse complement strand
GATTTGCATGACAGCAGGCTCGGGGGAATTCTTGAAAAGAATGATGTCAACATCGGGATAGAAGAACCAAACCCTCTGTGGCCTCTACTTTTAAGCCTGGTGCCATGGCTTATATTTCTCGGGATTTTATGGTTTTTCTTTTTACGCCAGGTTAAAACCGGAGCCGGGGGCGCCCTGGGTTTTGGGAAGAGCCGCGCCCGTTTGATGACAAAAGATAAAGAACATATTACCTTTAACAATGTTGCAGGAATTGACGAAGCCAAAGAAGAAGTTGAAGAAATAATAGCATTTCTTAAAGACCCGAAAAAATTTCAGAGGCTCGGTGGCCGTATACCGAAAGGCGTACTTCTTGTAGGTCCGCCGGGAACGGGTAAGACGCTTCTTGCAAAAGCTATTGCCGGTGAAGCTGATGTTCCATTTTTCTCTATAAGTGGCTCGGATTTTGTGGAGATGTTTGTGGGTGTTGGCGCTTCCCGCGTGAGGGATATGTTCGAGCAGGGGAAAAAAAATGCTCCCTGCATCATTTTTCTTGATGAAATTGATGCTGTGGGAAGACACAGAGGCGCCGGGTTGGGTGGAGGACATGATGAGAGAGAACAAACGCTTAACCAGCTTCTTGTAGAGATGGATGGTTTTCATACCAATGAAGGTGTTATACTTATTGCAGCTACCAACAGGCCTGATGTTCTTGACCCCGCGCTCTTGAGGCCCGGAAGGTTCGACCGCCAGATTGTACTAGATCTTCCTGACCTCAATGGAAGGGAACAAATCCTTAAAGTTCATATTAAGAAAATACGGCTTGCTAAAGAAGTTAGTTTGAACATTATTGCGAGGGGAACCCCGGGGTTTTCCGGTGCTGATCTGGAAAACCTTGTTAATGAATCTGCTCTTTTGGCTGCCAAGCGTGAGTTAAAAGAGGTTAGATTAGAAGAACTCGAAGAAGCAAGAGACAAGGTTGCTTTTGGCAAAGAGAGAAGAAGCCGTGCCATAGACGAGGAAGAAAAAAAAGTAATTGCTTACCATGAAGCCGGGCATGCAATTCTCCAGAGTATTCTTGAATTTACAGATCCTGTTCACAAAGTGACCATTATTCCCCGCGGAATAGCTTTTTTAGGGGCAACAATGCACCTGCCGGAAAAAGATAAATATCTTGAAGCTAAACAAAAAGTTTTAAGTGATATTTCTGCTCTTTTAGGTGGACGTGTAGCGGAGGAAATGATAATCGGGGATATAACGTCAGGAGCGAGGAACGACCTTAAGAAGGTTACGCAACTTGCCCGTGCCATGGTGTGTGAATGGGGTATGAGTGAAAAAATGGGACCTATGACTTTTGGAGAACGCGAGGAACATATATTTCTCGGGAGAGAAATTTCCCGTAAGCAAGATTATAGTGAACAAACAGCAGTTGAGATAGATAAGGAAGTTAGAAAAATAATTGATTATAGTTACAAAAGATCTAAAGATGTTCTGGAAAAAAACAAAGACAAGCTTATTCTTCTAGCGGAAGTATTGTTAGAGAGAGAAGTAGTTGACGGTAAAGATGTAGATTATATAGTAAAAGAGGGGAAACTTCCCAGTTTTAAAAGTAGAGCAAAGGAGAAAAGTGGCAGAAAAAAAGAAGGGCGCAAGAAAGAAAACGCAAAGAAAACAGAGGGAAATAAAAAAAACCAAGAAACTTTTAAGGATACTTTATCCGAAGAAAGTACTTGATATCGAAAAAGAATTGGAATCTGTCGAAGTTGATCCTGCCGGTGTCCGCAGGATGAGGGATAAAGGTCTTTCTGCCTTTTTCAAAATTACCTTTGTGAGGAACCCCGCGGCTAATATTATAAAACAGGCGATGTTGTCATTAGGCGGGGATGCCGCAATTTCTTATAAGGCGCTGGTTCAGCCTGGCAGAAGGACAGACGTTGTTTTGATTGGCAGTCTTGCCCAGATTAAAAAGCTTCCGGGGAAACTTAAAAGTCAGCAATTCGGCCTTGCGGAAATTGCAGAAGAGCTGGAGGGAAAACTTGCCGGGATAAATTATAATATCAGGGAATTCGTTTGTGCCGCCGGAAAAATAAGTTTTAAAAAAGGGCCGGCGATAATGGGAATAATTAATGTTACCCCGGATTCTTTTTTTGATGGAGGAAAGTATTTTAATGGTGATGCAGCGGTTGAGCACGCATTGAAACTTGTGAAGGACGGTGCAAATATTATTGACGTTGGCGGAGAATCTTCCCGCCCCGGCTCGAACAGAATTTCAGAAAAAGAAGAAGTTAAACGCGTTATTCCCGTTATAAAAAAGATAAAAGCAAGAACAAAAGTATTTATTTCAGTAGATACCGGCAGGGCTTCTGTTGCGAGAAAAGCACTATCAGCGGGTGCCTCGATAATCAATGATATTAGCGGTATGACATTTGACCCAAAAATGCCTGGCCTGGCCGTGAGATCGGGTGCCGGCTGTATAATAATGCATATGAAAGGAAGACCGGGGACAATGCAAAAAAGGCCGCAGTATAATGATTTAATGGGGGAAATATCCGGATTTCTTGAAGAGAGGGCAAGGATTTTGGTCAAAGCGGGGGTTAATAAAAAAAGTATTTCTATTGACCCGGGCATTGGATTTGGTAAAACTGTTAGACAGAACTATGTTATACTTAACCGGCTGGAAGAATTTATCGCTCTTGGGTATCCGGTTACAGTAGGTGTTTCAAGAAAGTCTTTCATCGGACAGGTTACAGGCGCGGAACCCGAAGAAAGGCTGCCCGGGACAATTGCTGCAGAAGCTATTTCAGTATTTCTCGGAGCACACATAATAAGAGCTCATGACGTCAAAGAAGCAGCTCAAGCTGTTAAGGTGTCATGGGCATTGAGAAATTGTGATGGTGTGAAAAAAGTATAATGGAAAAAATTCTGGAATTTTTGATTGTAAGCTGGAAACCTGTTGTTGAAGTAATGGCGATGGCCATAGTGTTTTATTATATGCTTCTTTCGATAAGAGGAACATTGGCGCAACACGTATTAAAAGGACTTATAGTTTTCTTTTTTGCGTTTATGTTAATACAAAAACTGCACTTTGAAACTATTAACTGGATACTTACAAAGGTTTTTGCAATTTCCGTTGTAGCTTTTCTTATTATATTCCAGCCTGAACTGAGACGGGCTCTTGCCCATATTGGCGAAACTCAACTTTTGATGTCTATGTATTCTGAAGAAGCCGTAATTGATGTTTTAGTTCGTGTTGTATCAAACCTTTCAAAAAGGAAGATAGGGGTCCTTATTGCAATTGAGAGAGAGGTTGGCCTTAAGGAATATGTTGAAAGCGGCATAAAAATTAACAGCAGGGTGGCAGAAGAGTTGATTGAAACAATTTTTATTCCAAATACCCCCTTGCATGATGGCGGAATAGTAATAAGTTCAAACAGGATTGTTGCCGCAGGCTGCCTGTTCCCGTTATCCAGTAACCCTTTTTTGAGTAAGACTTTGGGAACAAGGCACAGAGCAGCTGTTGGCCTTAGCGAAGAGACAGATGCAATTGTGATTGTTGTATCCGAAGAAACAGGTTCTATATCTCTTGCATCAAACGGTGTTCTCACGAGAGACATGGACGATGCAAGGCTAAAAAGGACGATGATTGATTTTCTTGAGCCGGGCGGTGGCGCTCCCGGGTTCCAGAAGAAACGGTTTAATTTTATGAGATGGAAGAAGTGAAGGATATGGTAAAAGTAAAAAGTTTTTTTAGAAAAAATTTAGGCACGAAAATACTATCGGTAATTTTTGCGATAATTGTGTGGTTCTACGTTGCTGAACTGAGAAGCGTTCGAAGCGTTGTAAAAATTCCTTTAAAAATAATGTGTCCCCCCAATCTTACGGTAACAGATATCTCTATAAGAGGGATAACCGTAACGTTTAGAGGGACGAAGGAAGAAATAGAAAGGCTCAAAAATTACGGCCTTAGGGCTGTTTATAAATTACCCGGTTCACAGGAGAAAGGTGAGCTTTCAGTAAGAATTGGTAAAAATAATATTGAAAAACCCAAAGGTGTTAGTGTCGTTAAGATAGAACCCAAATTTTGCTCTATAGTGGTTGATGAATTTATTGATAAGGAGCTTGAGGTCAGGCCTGTCTTGATAGGGCAGCCTGAGTATGGGTACAAGGTAGTGGATACAGTTTCTGCTCCTAGAAAAATTATGGTTCGCACTCTTGCAAGTTATCTTGAATCCAAAAACCATATCGAAACAATTCCAATTGATCTTACCGGCAGGGATAAATCTTTTACTGTAAGAGTTGTGGTTGAACCAATGGCAGAAGATGGTATTCACAGAATAATGGGAAAGAGGGTTGTGGTAACGGTAGAAATAGCGAAAGCTCTTTCCCGAAGAGAATTTAAAGATCTTCCTATAAATGTGCTGCTCTCTTCGGAAAAGAAATCCCGTATAAAACTCAATCCGGCAACCGCAGGTGCAATTGTAAGTGGTCCGAAAGACATTCTTGATACAATGAGTGACAAGGATATTTCGCTCTTTGTCGAGATTTTAAACGTGGAAAAAGGTCTGTATGAGTTTCCGGTTAAGGCGGACCTTCCTAAAAAAGTCCTTTTAGAAAAAACCGACCCTGAAGTAGTTGAAGCAGCTATTACTGCCCATTAAGGAATTTACCATGAGAAAAAAACTTCTGTTAGGGGTTAACATAGATCACGTTGCAACTCTGAGGCAGGCAAGAAAAGAAAGTTTTCCTGATGTTGTAGAAGCCGCTAAAGCGTGTGAGAGAGCCGGGGCTGATCAGATAACCGTTCATCTAAGAGAAGATAGAAGGCACGTACAGGATAAAGATGTTTTTAGCTTAAGGAAGGTTCTTAAGAAAAAGCTTAATCTGGAAATGGCGTGTTATAAGGAAATTATTCGCATTGCCCGGAAGGTTAAACCTGATCAGGCGACGCTTGTTCCCGAGAAAAGACAGGAGGTAACAACAGAAGGGGGTCTTGATATTATAAAAAACCTTGATACTGTTACCAGGACTGTGGAAAAACTTAATCAAAAGGGTATCACGGTTAGTTTGTTTATTGACCCGGAGTTTGACCAAATTGAAATGGCGGTAAGGACAGGGGCTCAATATATAGAAATTCATACCGGTTCTTATGCCAATGCCAGGGGTGAAAAATCTCGTGAAATAGAACTAAGGAAATGTATAGATGCCGCCGCTTTTGCTAATGCTCTTGGCATGGGGGTAAATGCCGGACACGGAATTGATTATGAAAACATAAAAGGGATCTTAAGGATGCCTTATCTTCATGAGCTTAACATAGGCTTTAGTCTTGTTGCAAAGGCTCTTTTTACCGGACTGGAAAAAGCTGTTAGGCTGATGGTGCAGAAAATGAAATATTATAAGGAATAGAGTATAAGCTGGAGATAGTTGTGTGATTAAAGGCCTTGGTGTTGACCTCGTTGAAAATAACAGAATTGAAAATCTCCTACGGAAGTGGGGAGATTCTTTTTTTAATAAGCTTTTTCTTCCGGAGGAGATTGAATATTGTTCCGGGAAAAAGAACTTGCCCGCGTGCTTTGCGGCCAGGATTGCATGCAAGGAAGCTGTTTTTAAGGCATTTGGTACGGGATGGAACTCAAATATTGGTTGGAAGGATATAAAGATTGTGAAAACTCTTCATGGGGAGCCACAGATAGAGTTTCTTGGGGGAGCCCAGGATTACTGGGAGAAAAAGGGTTTTGTGAACCTCAAAGTAAGTTTATCCCATACGGATAGTTACTCAATTGCGGTTGTAGTTATAGAAGGCTGAGTACACAATTAAGGCTGAAAATGAAAGCGGTAACCCCTGTAGAAATTAAAAATATGGACTTGAAGGCGGCTAAGAATTTTGGTCTCCGGGAAGATCTTCTTATGGAAAATGCAGGGGCAGCTTTAGCGGATGCTGTTCAAAAAGAAGTGGGTGGCAGTATAAAGGACGCGAATATTGTTTTCTTATGCGGCAGAGGAAATAACGGTGGCGATGGGTTTGTCGCTGCGCGTGTTTTATTAGAAAAAGGATATACAGTAAAAGTTCTTTGCTGTTTTAAAGAAGGGGAATCAAAAGGTTTTTCACTAAAACAGTTGAAAAAATTGAAGCCTGTTGTTGTTGAATTTTTACCATCTGCTTTTGAGGAAATTATTAGGGAGTCAAGTGTTATTGTTGATGCTTTACTCGGCATAGGGGCTCAGGGCGAAATTGAAGATCCGCATAAAACCTGGATCAGGATTGTTAACCGGTGTTCAATACCGGTAATTTCTGTTGATATTCCTTCAGGCCTTGATTCACTGCGCGGCATTCCGCTTGGAGAATGTGTGAAGGCTAAGTTAACGCTTACAATGGGGCTGCCCAAAATAGGCCTATTGTATGAAAATGTGACTACATACACAGGAAAACTTTGTGTAGCAAACATAGGGTATCCGGAAGAGATTCTTGAGGATACAGACTCAAGGATAGAGGTTTTGGCTGAAGAAGAAGCAAAAGAATTTGTTCCCGGAAGAGTAAACCCTTCTCATAAAAGAACCTATGGACACCTCTTTATTGTTACAGGGTCTCCGGGTTTTACCGGGGCTGGAATTATGTGCGGAAGAGCTGCTATGAGAACAGGAGTAGGGCTTGTAACCTTAGGTGTGCCGGAAAGTCTTGTTTCTAATTACCAGCCAAGGTTGATAGAAGAGATGCCCGTTGCTCTTACCGAAACAGATCCAGGTTTATTAGGTTTTAAAGCTCTTCCCCAGATACTTAATTGGTCCCACAAAACCGATACTATTGTTATTGGGCCCGGGCTTTCCAGGGCTTCAGAAACAATGGCTCTGGTAAGGGATGTTGTGAAATATAACGCTGGAACGATGCTTCTAGATGCTGATGCTATTACCGCTCTTTCAGAAAACACAGATATTTTGAACTATACGCAAGGTGATACGGTTATAACGCCTCATGCCGGAGAGATGGCGCGGCTTTTACATTGTTCGACTGAAGACGTTCAGGAGCAAAGATGGGCGCTTGCCCTTGAATTCGCTCAAGCAAAAAAAACAAATGTGGTTCTTAAGGGGGCGAGGACTGTTATTGCGGGCCGTGATGGAAGGTTTTCGGTTAACATAACCGGCAATCCCGGGATGGCTACGGGAGGATCTGGAGATGTCTTGTCAGGGATAATAGGTGCGTTGATAGCTCAGGGACTTGGCTGTTATAATGCTTCTGTTTTCGGGACATATATTCATGGTCTCGCCGGTGACATTGCGGCGGAAGAGAAAGGGGAAATCTCACTAATTGCGTCTGATATTATTAATGCGCTTCCTCTTGCTTTTAAAAAATTATTGTCTTAATATACTTTTGCCTTGATTTTTCCGGAAGTTTTTATTTTAATAGGTGGCTTGTCAAATTGTCAGGTCTAGTTTTTGAAAGCCGGCGTAGCTCAATTGGAAGAGCAGCTGACTTGTAATCAGCAGGTTATCAGTTCAAGTCTGATCGCCGGCTCCATATAAGAAGGCCCCACTGTTTCTTTGAGAAACAAAGATGTGGGGAAAGAGTAGCAATGGGTAGGTGCCCGAGTGGCCAAAGGGAGCAGACTGTAAATCTGCCGGCGTAGCCTTCGATGGTTCGAATCCATCCCTGCCCACCATTTCTTTAAATTGAGATGCGGGCGTCGCATAATGGTAGTGCTCTAGCCTTCCAAGCTAGTAGTGTGGGTTCGATTCCCATCGCCCGCTCCATCCGCCTTCGCCTGGAATCGGGGATTTCACTAAAGAAACTACGGCGGACAAGTTGTGAAAATTCTAACAACAGATGTCCTCCGAAGCATAGCGAGCGTTGACCAATTTCATTTTTCACCAAAATGTATGAAACATTGTTCTATGATTTTTTTTGCCTTTTTACGCAGTTCCAGTGCAAAGCAGTCATTTTCCTGTAGAGCCCTTTCGACGACTGTCAGTGTATCATAATATAAATTCCAGCCAAGCCGCTCTTTTTTATACTGCTGTTTAAGCTTACTGTTTTCACCGCTTGTAAAGTTGAGAGCAGTCGCGATGCGCTGAACACCATTTGTAATAAATTCAAATCCTTCTTCATTCTTCCCCGCGGAAAAGAAAGATGCTGCTTTAAGTCCGAAACGCAGGTATACGACCGTTGTTGGAATCCGGGATATGAAACAGCCCGTAAACGGGTCTACAAGATTTTTAATATTGTCGATGTTCTCTGTGAGCGCTTTGACATATGCAGAAAAATAGAAAGTACGAATGTAATCACCGATAAGTTTGCCAATGTGAGAACGGTGAATTGCTTCCTGGGCGAATGCTTCTTTATCATGGCGCATAATAAGGCCATCTTTGTGAACATATGCCAGTTTTTTATTGGCATTGGGAAGTACGGAGAAAATATATGCTTGATCTTCTGCCCGGCCGATAAAAGATGGGGTAAACGGGCGGTGGCGACGCAGGCTGTCGACCAAAATGCCGTTTGTTCCTCCGGTAACATGGAAACGCTGAATGCACGTTTTTTTACCGTCCGGTTTTTTTGTGGTATAACGTGTCATCATTTCTGCTTCGGTTGAGAGTGCCTGTGGCAACATACTGAAAAAAATGTATTCATCTGGATGAAGTATACGATTTGGGAATTTAACATCAGGGGTAAATAAAGAATTGTCGATATCACTCTTATTGACGAGTGCTCCTGCTATCATACCTAATTCTACAGGGTGCCCGTTGATATCAAGTCCGTGTGCACCCCAGAGAGGTGTTGTAAAATGTTCAAATGCCGAAGCCCCTGACTCTTTGATAAGTTGTTTTTCTGGGAAAACCTGATCGAGATCGATTTTAAATGTGGCTCTTATCTCGGGCTGAATATAAACGTGCCAAAAAGCAGAAATTGCCTTTAGAAAGCTGTAATGTCTGCCATATTGGCCATCTACGCCAAACATATTGAAGATCTCTTTTGAATTATTACATTCCAAGTAATGTTTGGCAGCGGGAACAAGGATGTCATTAATTATTTGCTGTGTGTCTGATTCAGTAAATAGATAAAGATTAATATTTTTCAGGCCGCCTGTTTTTTTTAATTCTTCTTCAAGATATTTCTTGGCAATATCTTGAAGGCCCCGGTGAGTCACCGAAACTGATAATACACAGGTGAGTTTTGAGTTGGCTGGAGCATTGCCGTGTGTGCGTTCAACCTCTACAGCTGTATCTAAACCTCGAAGGCCATAGAAGACTTCATTTTCTCCCGGCTCAACACCAACCGGAGTGGGATGGTCATACCAGAAAAGCTGAGGTTCACGGGTAGCATGGATTAACTTGTTTTTCAAATGGCTACTTAGGTGAAGCTCTTTTAAAGATTTTGTTGTGGGAGGAATCGTGAGTAAGGTATTGGACGTGAAAAGAATTTGCTGAACCGGGTTAGTAATTGGAACAGCATTTAGCTCTGTAATAGTTAAGGCGCGTTTTTTGCGTAAATCCTTTATCCGCTTTTGCTCGTTCTTTCGGATGCCGGTTGCCTCCGGGAAAAAAACGGTCCATATCTTCTCTATCGTTTCTTCCTGATTACACAAATTGTCTTTGTTTGATACCCATTTGGAGAGGTTTTTCAAACATTTTGCAAAGTTGGGATCGTTTTTACAAATGGTTTCAATTTCTTTGTGAACTAAATTTATTCCATTTGAGTAAAATCCGGATATATCTTTCCATTCCGGTATATCTGCCATATGCTTGAGAAAAGCTTTTGCCCGTTTAAAAACCAGGGATGAATACTGGCTGCCCCCGAGAATAATGAGAAACGCGGCATTCAATGCCCGGGCTATACCGGCTTTGTCAGCAGGCTCTTCGTCAAATTGATCAACAGGGTCAAAGATGGAGAAAACGTTTTCATCGTCTTTTGGCCGGATTAAAGAGGAAATTATAGATGTGAAATATTTATTTATTGGTTTTTCCTGAAAAATTTGGTTGTATTTTTTATTTCTGTTTTATATAACATATTTTTCTCATTTATGTATATTAAATTTTAAAATATATTATTATTAATAATGATTTGATGAGAAAAGAAAGTAAAGAGATAATGTTGATTGGTACAATAATTGCTCCATAACAATAGTCATAAAATGATTTTTTTAGAGAAAAAACCCCAATATCTTGTGTATGCTCTCAAAATTATGCCGGTATTTTGTAGAAAGTATTAAAAATTTCTGTAATTGCTTGAAATACCGCATGTTGTTGCATCAAAAAAAAAATAAAAAAAATGATTTTTTTCCTTGACTTCATTCTACCAACCATATATTATTGCGTTTCTGCGTAAATCTGTTAGAGTTTCTAGACGTGAATTCTTGCCAGATTAAGTAGCAGCAAAACACAAAATAGTGTGAAAGTATTGCTACTTCCATTAAGGAAGAGGAATCTTTGTTCATCTATTTAGGGACTTACATATTGAGGAAACAGGCTTTAAAAGACTAAAAGCCCAACCTTGAGGGGAAGTTTTTTGTGTTTTGCCCACGTAGCTCAGTTGGCAGAGCACGTCCTTGGTAAGGACGAGGTCACCAGTTCGA
>JAGLRQ010000014.1 GCA_023136205.1 Candidatus Auribacterota bacterium | reverse complement strand
AAGGGTACCGGATCTGGGAAGATGAAATCAAAGAACCGTAACCCAGGGAAAAGAGACAAAGAAGTGCTATCCCCTGATTCTCTTTTGCAAACAGGATACTAACCGCGGCAAACATCAACACACACATTAATACCCAGACTATGGCAAAGTTATAAACAGCAAATAACCATCCCAAAATTATTCCGAAAATTAAAAAGGCCGCTATCACGGCGAATGGATTTTTTCTAAATAAATCGAACATATTAAGGAAGGTTTTCAGTTCTTGGATAAAGCCTGTTCCACCTTTGCTTCCAGCTGATCAGTGCTAAAAGGTTTGATTATAAAATAATCCGCTTTTTCTGACATTCCTTTCATGGCTGCTTCTATCCCGCCGGCTGTTAGAATAACAATCGGGATCTTACAGGTATCCCTGGAAGATTTCAATCTCTTGCAAACATCCTTGCCGCTTACAATAGGCATCATCATATCAAGCAGAATCAAATCCGGTTTTTCTTCCCTGGCAATATCAAGCCCGCTGAGTCCGTCATAAGCCTCGATTATTTCATATTTATCGCCCAAGGTCATTTTAACCAGTTCGCGTATATCTTCTTCATCATCAATTATCAATATTTTCTTATCAGCCATAGCTCTTCAATCCTTATCCCTGATACCTGCCTTTAATCAATGTATATCAATTCCATCTATTTGTGAACATTTTTTTGAGCACCTAAAAATATATTTACTTCAAAGACTCTTCGGAAAAGACTATACCCTTAAATATGTAAAAATCCATCCCGGGGTTTTCCCAGGCATCAGCCGGAAAACCTGCTTTCATGCATAAATGAGAAAGAGTCTCTTCCCTGTCCCAGCCCTGCTCAGGAGCCACCTGCGGTAAAAACACAGCCTGGCGCATCTCTTTTTTTATGATGATCCCATGTTCTCCCGGGATAAACTCATCAGGCCCTGCAACCATTTCCGGAGGAGTAAGAACGGATATTTCGATATCAATATCCTTTAATTCCGCCTCGCTTACCGGGGAAAACCTTGTATCCCTTGTTGCTGAATTTACAGCCATGTCTATAACAGCCTTATAAAGCGGCTTTACCGGCTCTATGTAGCCTATACAACCACGAAGCCTGCCAGTTTTGTGCAATGTAACAAAAACTCCGGCTTTCTTCTTAAGCACGGGAGAAAGTTCATCTGCCAAGCCAACTCCGGTAATCTTCTCACCTTTTACACATTGCTCAACTGTCTTGCGGGCAAGATTTGTTAAAAACTTCTTATCTTTTAACGTAAGGTATTCATTCTTGTCTTCGGACCTGTCTTTAGATAAAGTTTTTTTAACGGGTTTATTCAACCAGCCTTTGACAGAACTAAAAGCGAGCGAAACATAACTTACGGTTTCGGTTTCCCCCCCTAAGATATCCCCGGAGGTATAATATGTAAGCAGTGTTCCCTTTGCGTCTTCGGGCAGCATTTCTAAAAGTATCCCTATGGGGCACCTTCCGCATATCGTTGCTCCGGTATCTTCAACATAATCAATAAATTTTGCGGTATCTTTTTCCAGAATCAGATCAACTGCTCCCATATCAAGCTTTTTAATATTCTCTTTAATATTTGTTTTGTAAGGAACATACCCAAACCGCGGCCCCTGATGAATAAAATCAGAACTGGCTACAACAAGATCTCCTTCGGAGATAATCTCA
>JAGLRQ010000139.1 GCA_023136205.1 Candidatus Auribacterota bacterium | reverse complement strand
TTAAACACCGCGGCTACCTCTTCCGCCTTGCCATTTTGAAGAGGAAAAATGCGAATATTATCGGCTGAAGGAGGACTTTCCCGGTCAAGGTTTTTTATCATTCGCTTTACCACTTCAAAATTAGGTTCAGCGGTCATTATTATCAAAGAGTGAAGCCTCTCGTCAGGGATAATAGTTACTTCCCCTATAATTGCCCTAACCGCCGTTCCAGGTACAGCAGAAAGCGGTCCTTTTTTTCGAGGCATCTTTGTTTTTGTTTTGGGACGGCTAAAAACCTGTTTTAATATCTTTGACAACTCGACTTCATCGGAATATTCGAGAGGAATAATTTCGATCAGGATGTTCTCTTCACAAACTTCAACATCTAACTGTTCCAGGACTTTGATTAATCTCTCTATATTTGAAGCTATATCGGTTATTACCAGGGTATTCGTCCTTTCATTGGCAATTATACTGCCCCCGGAAAAAATCATACCCCCTAAAATTCCTTTAATTTCGGACGCGGCTACATATTCAAGAGAAATTATTTGAGTAACAACTTTATCCTCGGGTTTAAAGGCTTCAGGATCACGGCCAACGCGGGTTTCAACCCTCTTCTTGGTTGCTGCCGCCTGGGCAACCACCTTTATCACATTGTCCGAACGTATCATAGTAAGGCCTTTTACTTCGAGTATCGCGGAGAGAACATCAAGAGCCTCGTTCAATGGCAGTTTAACAGAACCTATGACCGTCACCTTGCCTCTAACGCCGTCTCCTTTGATGAAAGTCAAGCCGGCAGCTTCACTGAAAAACCGCAAGACCAGATCTATCTCCGTATCCTGAAAATTAAAAGAGATAAGGTTTTCAGCATCTTTCTCATCCGTAGAGGATTCAGATGATTCATCGGAAAAAGAAAGTGTAACCAGTAGCGCGGCTAAAATGAAATTAATTATACCTATTTTGAATTTGAAATATTTAATTTTCATTTCAATCAATTCCCTCGCCGCTAAGCTCAATTATCAAGGTTTGTTCGGTCTGACTTTTATCTTTCACAACCGTCAAAGATATTTTTTCATCAGGTTCTACTTTATCAAAAACCCGCTGGATATCTTTCAGGTTTGTCACCTTCTGCTCATTTATTCCCAATATTAAATCTCCTCTCCTTAGGCTATCCTTATCGGCTTGAGAACCGCCTCGAACTCTTACTATATACAATCCCTTGTCAAAAGACAATTGTAACTTTCTGGCTAAACCTGGAGTAATCTCCTGAACATCTATGCCCAGATAACCCCGAAGAGGCAATAATTTCAAGATTAATTTTTTCTTCTCTATATTTCTATCTTTTGCTTTACCGGACGCGGGAGGCCTACGGGGGGAAATACCCTCTCTGGGCCCAGGCCTTTTTTGAACTTCAGGTGAGATTTGAATCTTATCCTCTCGAGAAGAAGACGGGGATTTCCCGGGCTTCTTAATATCAGATATCAAATCTAAAATTACTTCTTCGCCTTTAAAATCTAAAATAACTTCCAATTTGCTCTCGTCAATACTTGTGACTTTAACATCCTGGATAACATCTCCTTCCTTATAGAAAAAGTTGCCGCCTCCTTTACGCCTATCCTCGATAATAGCCTGAGAATATTCACCGTTATTGACTATGCCGCTCAATTTCAAACCCGCTTTCAGCCTTTTTAATTCTGCCTCTAATTTTCTCTTCGCAGCATCGGCTTCACGCTGTTCCGCGCCGGAGTCAACCTTTGGTTCTGCCAGCCATAATGGCCTAAAGAGATTCCTTTTACTAATTGACTCATAGTAAGAAAATGGTTTTGGGGAATGGATACCTTGCTCGAGGGCACTGGATTTATCTTCTTGTTTTTGCGCTAAGGCAATACGCGCCGCCGGCCCGCATAGGAAAAAGCCGGCTAAAAATATTAATAAAGAATGCTTGTACAAACCGCGTTTTATCATTTTAATCTCTATAGGGTAAAACCGTTGAAATTAACATTTCCACTTTCAACAATGAAGCATCTCTGCTAGCCGGAGTTATCTCTAACTTTTCAACGCTGACCATAGCGGGTAAATTTTGTATTTTGTATAAAAATTTATTCAAGCCCGCTAAATTACATAAAAGAATCATATGAATTGAAGATTTTTTATAGAAATCGTACTCCTTTGGCGGCAGTGGCTCAATATTAGAGATTTGAAGCTGTGCCTGCCCGGCTAATGTTTCCAACTGAGTCAGCCAGGACGCGGGCTGCCCCTCGTCAGACGATATGGTTTTAAGTTTCTGCTTAACTATTGTGAATTTTTTATTTAATTGTTCTTTTTCTGCGGCAATCTTTAAATCCCTGTTTAACTTCGTTTCTTTGCTCCGCACTTTTTTTTCTAATTCGCTCCATTCTTTTGCTGTCGGCTCGATAATAAACACATATAAGCCGGCCGCGACAACCAGTATAATACAAGAATAAAGTATCGCCTTTTCCCTCTTTGATAAAGTCATAAATCTACCTTTTGTTAGTCTATAGCCGACAGTCCGCTGTCAATGGATCGGTAAAGATTTTACCGCGGGCCATAATCTATGGACTCTGAACTACTCCTCTTTGCTAAGGGGCAATAAATTTCAAATTCTACCACATCCCTGCCGCTCATTTTGTTAGCGCGTGAGAACCTGCGTTCGATATTCTCAAAAAAAGGAGAACTCTTCAAATTAACTACTATCTGGGAAACAATAGAATGGGAAGTGGTTATCCCTCTAATATTTACTGACTTATCTTTCCCAAATACTAAATTAGTAAGATACACTTCATCGGGAATAACGGTTTTCAGGCTTAATTCTCTCAAAATCTCCAGGCACAGGCTCTGGTTTTCAGTATAAAAAGAAATAAGTTCTATCTGTGCCTGCATTTTTTTGGCTTCCAGTACAGTCGGTTTTAACTTTTCTATTCTACTGTTTAAATCCTTTAGCCTTGCCTTTGTTGTATAAATTCTGCCAAATGTAAAACCGGCGGCTAAAAAAATTATAAAACCAGCTAAAAAACCCGAAACTTGTAAAAATCTCTTTCTTTTTTCTTTTTTTCTTCCTGAAAGAAACTCTGACGGCAGTAGATTAATTTCGATTTTGTTCCTTACTACTTTTCTTAAAGCCAAACCCACCGCCGCCGGCATAAAAGAAGCCAACTTTTGTTTATCATCCGAGGATAAAACAAATTGTATTTTATTAAAAGAATTTGCCCGCTCTACCGCCCCATCAAGGTTCTCTTTTAAAAAAATTTCCAAGTCATCTGATTTTTTTACCCCGTTAGAGGATTCTTCGTCAGAGCTTACTTCTCCGCTTAACACTATTCGTTCAATGTCTGCCCCCCGCGGCTCAACTTTAAAAGCATCAAAGGACCGCTTGATTTCATCCAGAAGATTTTTTTTCCATAAACTGTTTTGGGGCTTTTTACTTTCACCAAGAAGGGCACTCCTTGTAAAACAAAGCAATCCATCGCGAACTATGTTTATTTCTACTGCCCTTTGCCCCACATCTATTAGGGCAGCGGCGCCCGTAGCCGCCCTGTCATCATTATTGATAAAAGAATTAAAAACAGCAAAAGAACTTAAATCAATAACAGAGGGAATTACACCGGCTTTTTTAAGTAAAGAAATCCGGCGATCTATTAGTTCTTTTTTTACGGCTACCAGGAAAATTTCCGATTCTTCGGGCCCCTTATTAATAATTTGAAAATCTATTTCTACCTTGTCTATAGGAAAAGGGATATGTCTTTCAGCCTCAAATTTAATCATTTGCCTTATTTCTGCCTCATCCCCGGATGGAAGAGTAATATATCTCACAACTGCCAGGTCTCTGGGAAGCGCGGTAATTAAAAATTTAGCCTTGATTTTATTCTCATGGAAAATCTCCTTTAACGCGTTAACTAAAATATCTTCTCTTTCTTCTTCCGGTAAATCATCGTTAAAGTCAACTTCCTTTGAGACGCATTTAACTACCTGCGTCCCGGAAGGCACTGTCTTAAGCTGAACTAATTTTATCATTCTGCCGTCTATATCCAGGCCGGTAATTATCCTGTGTCTGACATCTAAAAACAGCTTTAATTTCTTAAAGAGTTTTTTAATACTGCCTGTATGTAAAACCTCAGCAGATTCCAATCCACCCAGGCCTTTTTTTCTATCCACGTTAGTTCTCCCTGTAATATATTATTTTTAACGGAGAATTACTTCTATCCACTACTGCCTCTATCTTCTTCGTAACCCTGGAATTATCAACTCTGCCTACCGAAACAATTTTAAAAACATTCGAGTTAACCTTAATTAATTTAGCAAATTGTCCATGTCCTGACCCTCCCACAATAGAGGTTGCTTTACCCGCCGAAGAAAATGGGCTATCGTCTTCAGTTCCATCCACACCGTCCGCCCCTGCCCGATATTTGATGATATTCCGAGCTAACTCGGTGTTGCCTCCGATTAAAGAACTCAGAACTTCTAAACCCGCGGTATTAATATTGACTTTGCCGTCCGTATAAACAGTAATTATATCCTTTAGCCTGATATTCGAAACACCATCCCTATCTCCATCTAAAAAGGAAGTGTTTGAATCTGCATCTTCCTCATAAAGCAAATCCCCGGTAACACCCTTTACCAGAAGCAGCTCTTCAACAGTATCCAGATGGCCGTTCTTGCAATGGTAAGGTTCCTCCAATGCCTGATAGTAATTATCTTCGGACCCGCTAAGCTCATGGTTGGAATTGGTATCACGCCAGTCTATGATACTATCACAGATTTCAGCTCTATTTTCAGCATCCTTTATTACAGGCAAATTCCTTAATAAACCGGCAGAAGCAGTATTAATGTTTATCTTTCCTGATTCATCGCTGACTTCCACCTTATAGCCTCCTCCAGGTAAATTAACATCTTCATAGGCATCCGGATTAACGCTCCAGCTTTCATTAAGGGCATCAATCTTCCGGCTGCTTCTTTTATCTATAATCAATTGGACAATAGCTCTTTCTAAACCCGCCCGCGCGAGATAAAATGCCTGTGCCTTATCTCTTTGATATTTAGCCATCTTAATTTCTAACCTCATCATATAGACAAAGCTAAGAGCTATAACCGACAAGATGGTTAATATCCATAAAACAATAAGCAGAGCAATGCCTTTATTATCTTTCATTCCTCTATATCTTCCTCCAAAGAAATCGTGCTGGTTGGAATAGAAACCATGGTTGAGAAAATCAGAGGCTTTTGCTGAACCTCCGGATTTTGAATACTAAGGGTTATCTCTATTGCTTTTGGCAAACATTTATCCTCGGCTTCCAAAGACTCATCTTCACCGTTTTCATCAACAACCCAGGAATCTTTCCATTCCTCCCCGTCAAAATATTTGAAATTCAGGCCGACAACAAACATGGCCAGCAGGTCGATAGTTCCGCCTTCAAGAAACTCGTCGTCCGGGGTACTGTCGCACCTCCTTTCCAGATTCGAAACATCACTATCCAAATCATCATCTATAAAATAACCTATTTCACACAGTCCATTCAGTCCGCTTGATGTGGAAATAAAATCGAGCATATCGGCATCACTATCCCTGTAAGCGGCGTCTTTTCCTATAAACTTATAATAAGAATTTTTTTCGCTGATGAACGCCCCTCTTATCTCTTTGGACATCTGCTCTAAGGCTACGCGGGCATTTTGGTAAAGCTCTATTTTAAACTGCGCGTTCTTCCAACTGTTTAACCCCGCTTGAAAAGACCCATAGACAGCGCTAACTACCAAAGCCGCTATCAGTACAGCTATTATCAGCTCGATGAGAGTAAATCCTTCGTCGTGCGTTGTGCGTATTGAGTACTGTGTCTTTTTCTTCTCTACGCAATACGCATCACGCATCACACAATACAAATCTATTTCCGTCTTCTGTTTTCTGTCTTTTACCTTCATAAAGTTAAAGTCTCTTCGGTTTCTTCCTCAGGTCTTTCTTCAAATTCTTCAACTGGTTTTTCTTCAAATTCCTCAAGCGGTTCATCAAGAGCTTTAACAGCTTCCTTCGCGAGTAATTGCTTAATTGTAATTTTTACATCTTCCATACTTTCGGGAGTAACCGCCCATTCCTCCTCAGGCTTATATAGAAATTCCCGGGTTAACTGATTTTGGACTATAATGTGGAACGGCTTACAAACAAAATTTACCCCTTCATCCGCATTGTAAAATTCAATTAATATTTCAAAATCTATAAATAAAAAGTCAGGGTCAGCCCAATTATTCTTGATTTGGCCCGCAAAACTGTTATCTTTAATGCCAAAACCTGATAATTCCGCGTAAATGCCTCCTATTTCAGCCACGTCCATAAACTCTACCCTGTAGGGGATCTGCCACGGCAATTCCTCTTGAGCGGCCGCGCCATATTCTCTAATGTCCTCCAGTAGTTCCCGCAATGAAAAACACTCCTGGTTAATTTCTACTATCTGTTCCTGTAAGAGTACCCTTTCTTCCTCAACTCTCGCTAATGATTCTTCCAACAATACAGCAGTTAAAATTCCCTTCTCTTCATCATCTTTGAATACTTCCAATCTCCCTTCCAAAACAGATTTTCCCTGCCGGACTTTTAATAGTTCTTTCTGTAAGAATCTATTGTGTTCGTAGATTTTCAGCCCATAATATAGAGAAGTTAACGCCAAAACTAAAATCAATATGACAACAATGTAAAGGTAGATATAGGGATCTGTTTTTGTTTTTGATTCCATTTTAAATTTTTCTTTCTGTTAGATAGGTTGTAAATGTTAAATCGCGCCTTTTCCCTCTTTCCTGCCAGAAAATGGTTATAGCAACCTGATAGAGGACGGGCATATCTTCCAAGCCGGCTTCAATCAACGGCTCTTTTAACTCTACGGGAGTAATGTCTGTTTCCCAGCCAAAATCAGGATAATTTTCACCGAAATCACCAGAATTCAAAGATTCAAAGGAGAAACCCTCCAGCTCGATTTCAGAGAGTTTTCTCTGAGCCAATAGAGCTGCTTTGCTTAAGTTTAAAGAGGTCTCCGCGATTCGAAGCGAAACAGAAAATGATTGAATGGCAATTATCAGCCCTAAAGATAAAATGGCTACCGCCACCATAACCTCTAAGAGGGTAAATCCTTTCTTCGTCCATACCTTTAACTTTTCAAACTTAAATCCCATTTTTCTTATTCTTTCTGTGGACTCTTGCCTATTGCCTATCTGTCATCTCATACCTATAATCGAATGTCTTAACCTGCCCGGTGGTCTTCATGGTAACAATGGTATAAACATTTCCCTTTTTGTCTTCTAAATATAATAGACATTTATCAACAGTTCCATCCGGCTTAAAAGTAATATATTTTTGAGGACTGCTCATCTTTTCGGCTTGAGCAATAACTACCTCAGTTATAGTAACGCCGCCCTCCAAGGTTCGAGGGTTTGAAGAAGACAGCGTTTTATCGTCTTGAGAAACCCAATATCGCTGGCTGTCAAGGTCAAAATTTACCCGATAGTTTTCTCCTTCGTACACAGCACACTGATGGGCATAGCGTAAAGTTTCGGCAATATCCCGTATAGCTGTGTTAAGCCGGACCCTTAAAAAAACCCTGTTAAATGAAGGTAATGCCACGCCGACAACTATACCGATGATAACCACGACTATAATAAGCTCCATCAAGGTAAATCCCGTTTTAGCCCGCGGATTTCCTTGTCTGACAACTGACAACTGTCGGCCATTTTCTTTATGTCTTCCTCTACTCACCGGAAGAAGCGCCGCTCGCCCAGCTTTCAACGTCATCTCCGCCTCCATCTCCAGCGTCCGGCCCGTACGATTCCAGGTCGAAATCCCCATGGGCTCCGGGACAAACATAAAGATAAGGGTTATTCCAGGGATCCAACGGAATATCGTCTCTCAAATATGGGCCTCTCCAGTCACGTGTACTTCCAGGGTCAAGCCTTAAAGCTTCAAGCCCTTGTTCAGTTGTCGGGAAACGGCCGTTATCCAATTCAAAAGTTTCCAGGGCCAAACATAGATTTTTAATCTGAAGCTTAGCCGCTGCCTGTCGAGCCTGCTCTGTACGCCCTACAAACCTGGGAAAAACGACCGCGGCCAGAATGCTAATAATTATCACTACCAGCATCAGCTCGATCAGGGTAAAGCCGTATTGCGTAATCTTTAATCTTTTCTTCATCATTTTATCCTCCCAATCTTGATGTTGAATAACACAAAGTGTATTTGTTTTATTGATGCCTTATTGAATTACAGATGTTATTTCAAAGACCGGCAGCAGCATCGCTAAAACGATAAAACCCACTATTATACCCATAAACAAAATTACAGCCGGTTCTAATAAGGATGTCAATCCTTTAAGCTCGTTTTCTATCTCCCGTTCATACGAGCCGGCTACTTTTAAGAGAGAATCATCGATTTTCCCTGTTTCTTCGCCTATGGCCACCATATCGGCCACTATAGGCGGAAACTCTTTACATTTTGTTAAAAGCTGCGTTAGATTTCCCCCGTCTTTAAGTTCAGTGTGAATTTTGTTTATCTCTTCAGCAAACATTCTGTTGGCGACTATTTCCCGCGTCATTTTCAACGCGTTAAGGATAGACACGCCATTTTGTATCAATGTGCCAAGCGTTCTGGCAAATCTTGCTATGGCTACTTTGCGGATTATTTTTCCAAAAACAGGCATTTTTAATTTAATCCGGTCAAGAGCTGCCTTGCCTTCGTCCTTTCTTATATACCGCCGAAAAACAAAAACCAACAAGAACGACATTGGCAAATAAATCCACCAATAAGTCCTCAAGAACCGGCTGCCAAAAATCAAGATTTGGGTAGGCAGAGGCAGAGTTCTGCCGATATCCTGAAACATCATCACGAACCTCGGGATGACAAAGGCCATCAGGAACAATACCGTCGCCACTCCTACCAGCGACATAACCGCGGGATAAACAAGAGCGGCTTTTATCTTACTTTTTAACGCCTGATCTTCTTCGAGAAACTCTGATAAGCTCGCCAATACTATTTCAAGAATACCTCCTAACTCACCAGCCTTTATCATACTAACGTAAAGCCTGGAAAAAATCAGCGGATATTTGGCTATCGCGTCAGAAAAAGAGCTGCCGCCCTGAACATCATTTCTTAAAGATTCGGTAACGGCTTTTAATTTTTTGTTCTCGGTCTGCCTCACTAAAACACTTAAAGCCTTAACCAACGGCATCCCGCTATTGATGAGATTGGATAGCTGCATGGTAAAGACCGCGATATCTTTTATTCTAATTCTCTGAAATATCTGTATGGAAACTTCATTTGAAAGCCTGCCGCCCTTTTTCTTCTGCTCAGTTACTGATATCGGGAAACAACCCTTCTTCTGAAGATTGTTGATAACAGACGCCTCGCTGTCGGCTTCCATAGCGCCGGTTATTATCTGTCCGTTTCTGTCTTTTATTTTATATGTATATGCCGCCATTTTAGCTGCAACCTCACAAGGGATGATGACATCTTTCAGGCTTCGGTTACCCGGAGTATTTCATCAACCGAAGTAACTCCAGCCAGAACCTTAGTCCAGCCATATTGTCTCAGGGTCATCATACCCGAAGCAATGGCTTTTTGTTTAATTACATCTGTTGAAGTTCGTTCCAGGATTAATTTTCTTATTTCATCATTAAGCAAAACCAATTCATATATACCTGTGCGCCCCCTATATCCGGTCTGCATACATTCTTCGCAGCCTCTTGGTTTATACAAAGTTATCTCACCGGCCTCTTTGTCCTCAATAGCTTTATTCAAACCAATTTCTTTGAGAAGATTTTTTTCCGGAGTATAGGCTGTTTTACATTTAGGGCAGAGAACCCTGACTAATCGCTGGGCTAACACCGCTTCTATAGATGAGGAAACCAAAAAAGGTTCTATTCCCATGTCAACTAAACGGGTTACCGCTCCCGGCGCGTCATTGGTATGAAGAGTGCTGAAAACCAAATGCCCGGTTAAGGATGCCCTGATAGCAATTTCAGCCGTTTCAAAATCCCGCATTTCTCCAACCATAATGACATCCGGGTCCATTCTCAGGATAGAGCGCAATCCATTGGCAAAAGTTAAATCTATCTTTGGCTTGACCTGAATCTGGGTTACCCCTCTCAACTGGTATTCAATGGGATCTTCAATCGTTATTATTTTTTTATCAGCAGAATTAATCTTGTTTAATGAAGCATAGAGAGTGGTGGTTTTTCCACTGCCTGTCGGCCCTGTTACCAAAACAATTCCGTGAGGTTTTTGTATCAAAGAGAGAATTCGCGCCAAATTGACATCTACTAAACCGAGCTGTTCCAGTCCCAAGACAATTTTACCCTTGGGCAATATTCTTATGTTCATACTTTCACCAAAAAGAGTGGGAATAATAGCAACTCTCAAGTCTATTTCTTGATTGGATAGATTAAGTTTTATCCGCCCGTCCTGAGGCAGCCGTTTCTCAGCAATATTTAAATCGGCCATAATTTTTATTCTGGAAACAATGGCTGATTGGAACCGCGCGATGGTATGGGGAGCGGTAATTTCATAAAGAACCCCGTCAATGCGGTATCTTATCCTTAGTTCATTCTCAAATGGTTCAAAATGAATATCTGTAGCCCGGTCATTATAGGCTTCTATAACAATTTGATTTACAAATTTAATTACCGAGGCATCCTCTGCCATTTCGTCTACATCTTTTTCCGCGCTAATCTCTAACGATTCTAAATCGTTTTCGTCCTCGGCCGCCTCCACCATCTTTTCCATTGTCTCCGCGCCAACGCCATAGTACTTCCTGATAGCCTTGGTAATTTCCTCTTCGCTGCTGATAGCCACGGTCACTTTACATCCCAATAAAAGCCTGAGATCGTCTAAGGTATGAATATCCAAAGGGTCAAGCATAGCCACAGTCAAAGTATCGTTGGCCATCTTAAATGGAATGAGCTTATAGCGGGAAGTAAACTTAACCGGAATTTTAGCTATCACTGCGCGGTCTATTTCAATGTCGGAGAGTTTAATGTAAGGCACATCTAATTGGTCCGCGACCGCTTTAAGAACATCCTCCTCTTTGCTAAAGCCGAGCTCTACTAAAACATGGCCTAACCGCTGGCCGGAACTTTTAAACCCATCCAAAGCTTTTTGTAACTGGTTCTCATCTATGATGCCGGCTTTAAGCAATATCTGCCCTAATCGCGTATTTCGCTTCATATATGGCATCCCTTTTTCATTATTTCAACGCGGGTTTTGAAGCTGTTTCTAAAAGTTCTTTGTGTATCACTAACTTACTTTTATCTCTTAATTCCGTTATCAAAGCATCGCTTCTTTTCTTATTTTTTTCGGTAATTAACTTCCCTTTGATTAAACCTTTTACTGCTGAATAATCCTTTAGTTTCGCGGGGTTTTCTCCTCCATTTTCTTGAAATTCAGCTTTGTGGGATTCGTAATACAGCTTCATCTCTTCTTCAGAAACACTCACTTTTTCTTTAACTTCTTTAATAAGTATCGCATTAATAAGAATTTGTTCTATCATATCCGCTATTTTCTTTTGTGTCTCTTCGTTTTTATCCAGTTTTCTTTCAAGAGCCTCACGGTATAATAATTTTCGATTAATAACATCGTCAAGAAATCTTTCCTTATCATTCCTGACAATACTTTGATATTGCGGCGGCACACTCTCTATTAATTCATTAAATTCGTCAAGTGTAATCTCCTCTTCTCCCATTACAGCCAGAACTTTTTTGGCTGACGGTTTTTCTTCTTTAGACTTTTTCCGCGCGGCGTCCCCCTTTACAGGACAGAGACAAAAAACAATAACCGCGAAACATAACACAAGATGCTTAAAAATTTTCATATCTTCCCCCTTTCTAAATCCCACAAAAGGACCCTATTCTTCTTTTAAAAGGACTTCACACTTTTTTTAGTTTAACAAAAAAAGAAAAGAAATCAATCAAAATTCAAGTGGATTGACGAGAATATCCGGACAGGTTCGCTTGCGCAAACCATTCCACTCCCGGGGTGGAATGGTTCATATATAAACTCTTTGAACCCTTTTATTAATGGAAGTAAATATCTCGTATGGAATAGTTCCTGCCATCTGAGCGACCTCTGTGGCGATTATCTTCTCTCTTCCCTGTTTCCCGATAAGTACGGCAACATCCTCAACCTTAACACCCTTGATATCAGTTACGTCCACCATCATCTGATCCATTGTTACCGCTCCAAGAATACGGGCTTTCTTTCCTTTGATAAGAACATAACCTTTATTAGACAGAAGGCGGGGATACCCGTCCCCGTAACCAATCGGAAGAGTCGCCACCCTTATTTCTTTTTTGGTTTTAAATGTCCTGCCGTAACTAAGAGTCCTGCCCGGAGAGACTTTCTTTAAAAAAGCTATTTTTGTCATGAGAGAAAGGACCGGTTTTAGTTTCTCATTTCCATTAACAAACTCAGAAGGGCTAACACCATAAATCGAAAGGCCCGGCCGAACCATATTCAGGTGTGAGTCAGGCAGATTAAATATCCCGCCTGTATTTGAAATATGTTTAAATTTTATAGGCAAATCCTTGATCTTTTCGAGAAAACAATTAAAATATTTAAGCTGCATCTTCGCGAAATCAAGGTTTTTTTCGTCAGATGTCGCGAAATGCGAACACACTCCCTCAATCTCAACATCAGGATTCCTGCTAACATCCCTTACAAATTCATCCGCTTTCTCATGCCATACCCCTATGCGGCCCATTCCAGTATCAACTTTTATATGTACCTTTGCCCGGACCCCCCTTTTGTCAGCAGCTTTCGCGAGGAAATTTACCATCTGCCACGAACACACAACAGGTGAAAGGCCATACTCGATAAATTCATAAGCCTGCCCGCTCATTCCGGAACTCAAAACAACTATGGGAATATTTTTAAAATAACTTCTGAGTTCGATTCCTTCGGAAAGGCTTGAAACACCCAGAGCTTTTACCTTGAGATTAATTGCCTGCCGGGAAATTTCTACCGCGCCGTGGCCATAGGCATTGCATTTTACTACTGCCATAACAGCAATATTCTTCCCAAGTTTTCTCTGAATGTATTTTGTGTTAAAGCGAAGAGCAGAAAGGTCTATCTCCGCCCATGTTTTCAAAAGCCTGTAATAATGAGATGATTCTCTTTCTTTAACTACAACCCGCTTTTTTGAAAACATTATTTTTTACCTCCGGAAATAAAATCCATTATATACAAAGGCTTTATATTAATGTTTCTCATTCCCTTAAAAGCCATCTTTCCCGAAATACCCGCGTCAGGCCGTATAATCCGCTTGCCGGCAAAAATATTTTCGAGATTTTTTGAAAATATTCCAACAGGATAAAAATCTGTTGATTCTTTTTCTATCTCCTCATCCGGCAAAAGATTTATCTCCCCCAGAGGGTCACCTCCGGAGGAGTACTTTCTCACATAACTTCTGCCGGTTTTTGAATCAACTATACTTATAATCTTTTTCCCTGAATTGTATCCTTTGCTCGCGCATGAAAACCCTATAGAATCGTTTGATATCACACCGCAAGCTTCAAGCCCTTTTATTCCTGTCAGAACACCCTTAATAAATGCTATTCCCAGCCGGATTCCGGTAAAAGAACCCGGGCCAACACCGCAAACCATCAAGTTTATATCATTCAAGGATACGCTGCCTGTCGACAGGACATTTCTCACATTCGCGAGCAGGGTATCTTTTGCTGTCAGACGCTCTTCTATAACAGCCTCAGCAAGTATCTTATCCTGTTCAAGGTAAGCTACGCTTGCTCTATCTGATGTTGTTTCAATACTTAAAATTTTCAAAAGTAATTTCCCGTGTGTTTTTATCCAGCATTTCAAAATTTATTTCAATTCTGCGGGCAGGAAGTAAATTTACAGCTCTTTCACCCCATTCAATAAGACATACACCGTCTCCATAAAAATAATCCTCACAACCTATAGCGCGAATTTCGTCAACACCGGTTAATCGGTAAAAATCCATGTGATATACAGGAAATTTACCGCTATAAACATTAACAATGGCAAAGCTCGGACTGTTAACAATTTCCTTAACCCCAAAACCTTTAGTAAACCCCTGGACGAAACACGTTTTACCTGCCCCCAGATTTCCCGTAAGCACTATTACATCGCCCTTTTTTACATCTTCGGCCACGCCGGCCGCGATTGCCCTGGTTTCTTCAGGGCTGTTGGAAATCATTTCTTTTCGTATTATTTTATCCAAAATGACTATATCCTCTAAACTTCAATGGAGTTTTTTTTCCTTCACTTTCAAGAAACAGTTTTTTTTCTTTAATTATCACACCCACTTTTGAAACTTTTACTTTAAATTTTCTATTAAAATCTTTTTCAAGCTTTGCAGCAACCCTTGGTGAGACAGTAAAAAGAAGTTCAAAATCCTCACCATCCGTAAAAGCATGTTTCAGAGAAACATTTTTTCGTAATTTCTTAAGAGTTCTCTCAAGGGGAACTTTTTCAGCAAAGATTACCGTTCCGCATTTACTTGCATCGCACATACGCTTTAAATCTCCTGCCAATCCATCTGAAATATCCATCATCGAATGAACAGGAAACTTACAGGCAAGCCACCTTGCTTCTTTAATCCTGGGGATAAATGTAAGATGTTTTCCTTTTAATGAATGCCCCAGCCTGCCCGTCACCATCACTGTATCCCCCGGAGCCGCCCCTTTTCTAAAAGTAATATTCCCCTTTTCAACGACACCAGTCATGGCAATAGAAATAAAAATCCCTTTGCTTCTTACAGTATCACCACCCACTATTTCAACGCCGAACTTCCGGCAGGCAAAGAGAATTCCCGAATATAGTTCCTCACAAAACTTCGTTGAAATATTTTTCGATATCCCTGCCGCGACTACTGCCGCGGAGGGAATCCCTCCCATAGCGGCAATGTCGCTGACATTCACTGCTATCGCTTTATATCCGATTTTTCTTGCTCCGTCTGCCAATTTAAAATGCACATCCTCGACAATCGCGTCACAGGTAAAAAGATCGTAAAAACCTTTTGTCTTTGATTTCAAAACTGCCGCGTCATCACCAATGCCGACAATAACATTAGTTCCGGGCTTTGTCATCCGCGCGAATTTATCTATTAATCCAAATTCATCTAATTTCAAAACTTTTCACTCCTTCATAAGCCAATTTATTCTTTTAATTTTATTATTTCATCGTCAAGCGGCGGGTTTATTATCCCCTTTTCAGTAATTATCCCGGATATTAACGAAAAAGGGGTCACATCAAATGCCGGATTATAAACTTTTATATTATACGGGGCGATTCTTCTTCCAAAACCTTCTGTTATCTCTTCCGGGCCGCGTTCTTCAATGGGAATCTGTAAACCGGTTTTAATGCTAAAATCAATTGTAGAAACAGGGGCCGCGATATAAAAAGGAATATTGTGAGCTTTCGCAAGCGTAGCTACTCCATAAGTACCAATTTTATTTGCCGCGTCCCCATTTAAAGCAATCCGATCCGCGCCGGTTATAACTATGTTTATCTTTCCTTCTTTCATCACCTGGGCAGCCATATTATCACTAATAAGAATTGTGTCAATATTATGCTGCATAAGTTCCCATGAGGTAAGGCGCGCGCCCTGCAAAAGCGGCCTTGTTTCATCAACATAAACCGTAAAATTTTTACCTTCCTCCGCCGCGGCAAAAATGCTTGCCAGAGCTGTCCCTATTCCTCCTGTCGCGAGAGCTCCCGCGTTACAGTGGGTAAGAATTCCCATACCGTTCTTTATTAAACCCTTTCCGTTTTCGCCAATTTTCCCGCATCTTTCCCTGTCATCCTCAAGTATCTTTTGAGCCTCATTAAAAAGTATTGTCTTTAACTCTTTTACAGGCTTCTCCTTGTTTTTCTCGAAAGCCCGTTTCATTCTTTCCAACGACCAGAAAAGGTTTACCGCCGTAGGCCGGGAAGCAGCAAGATAATCAATTGCTTTATAAATATCCCTCCGTAAATCTTCATGTTTATCCGCCTTACTTTTTAAAGCGGCAAGTGCCACTCCAAACCCCGCTGCTATCCCTATAGCGGGAGCTCCTCTCACAACAAGCCTCTTTATTGAATCCCAGAGGATATTGATATCATCTGTTTCTACATAAACCAGTTCCAACGGCAGTTTAGTCTGGTCTACCATCTTTATTTTGCCATTTTCCCATTTAATTGTTTCTACTGCCATTGCAACCTCCTTAAAATCTTGAAATACCGGTAATTTTATTTTTTCACTTGCCTCTCACTCAGGCAAAACTTCCAGTAATTGATACAATAGAAATGCCCCCGTAAAACTTACAGCGTTATAAAGAGCATGAAAAAATATTGGGGCACAAAGAGAGCCCGCCTTTTCATAGATATAAGCAAAAGCAATCCCCAAACCAAAGATAGGAAGGAAACCTAAAAAACTTGTATGTATTGCCGAGAATAAAAACGCCGAAAGAAATGCGGCAGGCCAGACACCCATAGACGATTTACATCCTCTGTAAATAATCCCTCTGAAAAAAATCTCCTCAATAACAGGAGCAATTATCACAAACAAAACAATATAAACGCAAAGCTGCCACGCACTGCTTATATCTTTTATGCTCGAAACCACCGGTTGAAGGTCAAGCCGGAAATTTAATACCTTCGCAAGAGCCTTTGTAAGCATGCCCAGAATAAAAAAAAGGGGGTAGCATCCAAGGTAAGCCGCAAACCCGGACAAAAAGGCTTTCTTTCTATTATTTTTAAAGAGTTCTATTATTTTCCAGGAATATTTTTTATACGCGTCGTAGGCAAACGCGCATATTACCAGCACAATCACCATTTGACTAACAACCATCTGTATAATCATCGAGGGGGCTTCTTCAAGAAGTCCATGATTTTTAAGGATACCGAAAACCATTTGGACAGCCATGGAAAGAACAATCATAAGGAATAAAGACTTCATCGCAAAAACCATTTTCCAGGGGACAGTCGGAATTCCTTTAATATTTTTTGAAAAAGAACCTGACAACACATAAATCAGAAAAATGATAACTCCGGACAATAAAACGAGATACATCAAAATAGAATAAACGGTTATACCGATTATTTCCGGTGTCATTCCTTTTTGAAATACATGTTCCGCGAATTGCGCCTGGTTAATAACAGGCGAAGATCCGTCCGGAATATCAGATTCAGCAAATGCCGCGGAAAGCATCGCAATCAATGGTATTAAAAATATAATTATTCGGAAAAGTGTTCGCATATGAACTAATTATACAGGCTGTAAATAAAAAAACACAATATTAAAAGAATATTCATAAACAAATAATTACGAAGAGGCCATACCATTTAATCTAATGCCGCCCGGACAATACCTCTTACAGTGTTCGTAAGGTAGATATTATCAGCTTCCTTTATATCCTTTTCCCTAAGGACCCTCTCAACAATGCCGGGTTTTACAATCATTATTTTTTGCCTGTATATCCCGTCAAGAAGTCCGCAGTTTAAAGGCGGCGTGTAAACGATTCCCGCTTTCTCAATGAATATATTCGAAATGGAACCCTCCGTTACCTCCCCTTTTTCGTTACGAAAAATAACATCAAAATATCCGCGTTTTTTCGCGTATTCATACTCGCTTTGATAAAGTTTTCTGTTAGTTGTCTTATGATACAAAAACCTATCGTTTGAATCCGTGTGTTTCAAAGAAAAGCACACTTTTTGCGGCCCTGATGTTTTTTCAATTTGTTTCGTTATAATTCTTAATCCTCCTGTTTTATCAAGAAGCATTCTCACCTTATAAGCCATGCCTTCCCGAAAGCTGTTTTCCAGTTTTTTAAGTCTGGCCTCAATTTCCGCGACAACACAGGTATATCCAAAATATTCAGCGGTTTTTCTTAGTCTCTGTAAGTGAAAAGAAAGATCCCGGAATTTTCTTTCCCATCTCATCGTTTCGACAAGGGAAAACCTGTCCTTCCTGCCGGCAAGAAATAAGGCTTTCAATTTACACTCCTCAAATTCTTTTCCGGCATCGGAATCATAAACTATGCCGCTTCCTACACCCATTCGTCCATTAGAACCAGTTAAAACAACAGTTCTGATAGGAACATTAAACTCCGCAGATCCCCGGGGGCCAAAGAAACCTATAGCTCCCGTATATATACCTCTTTCTCTTTTTTCAAGCTCCTTCAACAGTTTCATTGATATTATTTTCGGAGCACCCGTTACCGAGCCGGAAGGAAAAATAGACTTTATCACATCATAAAGCGAAACACTTTTGAAAAGTGTTCCTTCCACAGAAGAAATCATCTGAAAAAGTGTTTCGTATTTTTCCACGGAAAATATTTTTTTAACCTTTATACTGCCATTTTCACAAACCTTTCCAAGGTCGTTACGAAAAAGGTCAAGTATCATCACATTTTCACTTCTGTTTTTAATATCATTTTGCAGATTATTCGCTATGCCGGAATCTTCATTAACATCTTTTCCCCTGGGAGCCGTGCCTTTCATTGGCCGGGCCTCTATTTTTCTATCCTTTATTCTAAAAAAAAGTTCCGGAGAAAAAGAAAGGATAAAGGACCCGCGATTTTTTATCATAGCTCCATATGAAACTTTTTGTTTATCTCTCTGCTCCAGATAAAAAGAATACGGGCATCCTGTAAAATCAAACACATACTCTGAAGTAAAATTGAGCTGGTATGTTTTTCCTTCTTCTATGTATTTCTTTATTTTTAAGATCTTTCCCAAATATTCCTTATATTCTATATCCAGCTTTAAATTCGCGGCTTCAAACACTCGCGGCGAAAACATGTTAGACTGTTCTGTTCCCCCCAATGGTTTTGTGTGGTTATAAACTGTGTGTTTTTTAAACGCGGTAAACTCAAACAGCGGCATATTCTGTTTTTTCAGACAAGTCTTCAGACAGGGCATATTCTCCAGGATAAATCCAAGTTCATAGGACATATAACCGGCAACAAAATATTCTTTCGATAACCTTTCGATCTCTTCAAAACATTTCTTAACATTCTTTTTTTCATAACAGATAATTTCTTTAACGGGATCAGAAAAGAAATAGCTTTTAGAATTTGACATGTCATATCTGTTTGTATCCAGAAAAACACATTTTTCTGATTTTTTTATTTTATTTAAGATTTCTAACATAGGAGCCTGATAATAATTCGTCATCTTTTTTCCATACAGTTAAATTATTCTGTTACATCTTTAATAGAAACATACGTTATTTCCAGAATTTTCTTTAATTCTTCTTTAGAGCTAACCAGGGGCGGCATTAAAACTATAACATCTCCTAACGGACGAATGATAAGCCCTTTTTCCCTGGCTTTT
>JAGLRQ010000138.1 GCA_023136205.1 Candidatus Auribacterota bacterium | reverse complement strand
TTAGGATTAAACCGGTAATGTGCGGGGGGTTAAGCCTCGGGGAATATTCCGCGCTGGTTTGCGCGGGAGCACTTAAGTTCGAAGATGCTGTTTCTCTTGTATATAAGAGGGGTTCTCTTATGCAGGAGGCCTGTGAAAAGAATGAAGGGACGATGGCCTCCTTATTAGGCTCGGATGAAAAAACGGCAAGGGAGATTGTTGAAAAAGTTGCGGGAGAGACAGGAGAGATAGGAGTGGCCAATATAAATTCTCCCGGGCAGGTTGTAATTTCCGGAAGCCGCCCGGCTGTTTTAAAAGCTATTGAAATAGCAAAAGAAGCGGGTATTAAAAGAGCAATAGAGATTAAAGTGGCAGGAGCATATCATTCATCATTAATGCGTGAAGCGGAAGAAAAACTTGTTGGTGAACTTAACAAAGTTGAATTAGCTTCACCTGTGATGAAAATAACATGCAACGTGTCAGGTAGTTTTTATAATGAAAAATCTGATATCAGGGCGCTTCTGGCAACCCAGGTAACCAGTCCGGTGCTATGGCAAAAATGTGTTGAATCTATGATAGAGAATGGTATTAATCTGTTTGTTGAGCCTGGCTGCGGGAAAGTTTTAACAGGCCTTTTAAAAAGAATTGATTCCGGCAAAAAATGCTGTGTCGTGGAAAATAATAAAAGCCTTGAAACATTAAAATCTTTGGTTCAGTAACCGGGAGGTAAATATGCTGCTTAAAGGAAAAACTGCTTTAGTTACAGGTTCCGGCCAGGGTATAGGGAAAGCAATAGCTCTCAAACTGGCTTCTGAAGGGGCCGACATAGCATTGTGCGATGTGGTTGAAGAAACTATAAAATCCGCGGCTTCGGAAATCGAAGCAATGGGGCAAAAGACGTTTTGCTGTAAGTGTGATGTGTCAAATACGGCAAACGTCGATGAAACTGTTAACAAAATTCTTGACAACACAGGTAAAATAGATATACTCGTTAACAATGCTGGACTGACGAGAGATACTTTGTTGGTGCGTATGAAAGATAAAGACTGGGACACGGTTATCAGCGTTAATCTTAAGGGCGTTTTTAATTTTATGCGGGCAATAAGCCGCCCTATGATGAAGCAGCGTTCGGGCAGAATAATTAACATTGCCAGCATAATCGGTATTGTGGGAAATGCCGGGCAGGCGAATTACGCCGCGTCCAAGGCGGGTGTTATAGCCCTAACAAAAACAGGTGCCCGTGAATTGGCATCCAGGGGTATTAATGTAAATGCCATAGCACCTGGATTTATTCAAACGAAAATGACAGATGTTCTTTCAGATGAAGTAAAACAGCAGATGTTAAAAGCTATTCCACTTAATACTTTAGGGAAGCCGGAAGATGTAGCAAACGCCGCATTGTTTTTATCATCTGAACTTTCATCATATATGACCGGCCAGGTTATTGTAGTTGATGGTGGAATGGTAATGGCATAATGTAATTAGAAAATAACTGATATTCATTTTAAAAGGAGGAGATAATGTCATCAGTCGCGGAGAGAGTAAAAAAAATTATTGTTGAACAACTTGGTGTTAACGCCGAGGAAGTAACAAATGATTCGTCTTTTATGGATGATCTCGGGGCTGACTCGCTTGATACCGTTGAGCTCGTTATGGCTTTGGAAGAAGAATTCAATGCTGATATACCTGACGAAGAAGCGGAAAAACTAAAAAAAGTCGGTGATGTTGTAACATATATAGAGGGTCACCAGAAATAACATTTATAAAAATCATAGGGCATTTCAGTTCGTTCCTTTACATTACGAACTTGAGATGCCCTGTTATTACGAGGAATTTATAGATTATGAATCACAAGCGTGTTGTAATTACAGGCCTTGGTGTTATTGCTCCGAACGGTAATAATCTTAAAGAATACTGGGATGCTCTTCTGAAAGGAAAAAGCGGTATTGCCCGTCTCACATATTTTGATCCCGCGGAATTCAATTCCCATATAGGGGGCGAAATAAAAAACTTTGACTCTGCGAGATATGTAGAACCACGGGAATCAAGGAAAATGGAAAAATTTGTTCTTTATGCCGTTGCTGCCGCGAAAATGGCTATGGAAGATGCCGAATTTGACATGAATAAAGCCGATCCTAACAGGGTTGGTGTTTATACGGGGTCAGGCATTGGCGGCATAAAAACAATGCAGGAACAACATACGATTTTTGTTGAGAAAGGCCCTAAGAGGATGTCTCCTCACCTCATTCCAAAACTGATTACAAACATTGCCGCGGGACATGTATCTATTGCTGTCGGGGCCAAGGGCCCCAACATGTGTGTGGTAACAGCCTGCGCAAGCGCCGCTCATTCACTGGGCGAGGCATGGAAAGTAATCAGGGATGGTGATGCTGATGCCATGCTGGCAGGTGGAAGTGAAGGAGCTCTGACGGTATTAGGCTTCGGCGGCTTCTGCGCTATGAGGGCTCTTTCAACTCGGAATAACGAACCGGAGAAAGCAAGCAGGCCTTTTGACAAAGATAGAGATGGTTTTGTAATGTCAGAGGGAGCAGGGATTCTTCTTCTTGAAGAACTGGAACATGCTAAAAAAAGAAACGCTGAAATTTACTGTGAAATGGTAGGATACGGGCTTTCCGGGGATGCGCATCACATCACGGCTCCGACGCCAAACGGTGAAGGCGCCGCCCGCGCGATGGAAATGGCAATTGTAAAATCCGGAATTAATAAGGACGACTATGATTATATAAACGCTCACGGGACATCTACAAAATTAAATGACAAATGTGAAACCGCGGCGATTAAAGCTGTATTTGGTGATCATGTAAAAAAACTTGCCGTAAGCTCCACAAAATCAATGACGGGACATTTACTTGGAGCGGCGGGTGCCGCCGAATTAATTGCGACCGCAATGACTATTAAACATGGGATTATCCCTCCTACGATAAATTACGAAACCCCGGATCCCGACTGTGATCTTGATTATGTTCCTAATGAGGCGAGGAAAGTTGAAGTAAAGGCAGTTCTCTCAAATTCCTTGGGATTTGGCGGGCACAATGCCACTCTGGCTGTTAAGAAATTTGAAGGATAAATACAGGTTATTAGGTTGCTAAGTTATTGGTTGTCTAATAACTCAATAACCTAATAACTTTTTCTATGGAGGACGTTATGAATTACGAATTTACTGAAGAACAATTGATGATACGGGAAATATGCGATAAAATCGGCAAGGAAAAAATTGTCCCAGTAAGAGCTGAGTATGATAAAACAGGGGAGTTTCCCTGGGATATAGTAAAGATATTGTCTGAATCTGATATATTCCGTGTCTATCTGCCTGAAGAATACGGCGGTATGGGCGGCGGATGTTTAGAGATGTGCATAGCTACAGAGACCTTAAGCAAATACTGTGGTGGTATTGCTCTTGCATTTGCGGCAACCGGCCTGGGAACCTATCCTCTTCTTTTATATGGAACTGCCGAACAGAAAAAAAAATACCTTCCGGATATAGCTGCCGGTAAAAAACTCACGGCTTTTGGCCTTACTGAATCCAACGCGGGAAGCGATGTGGGTGGAATTCAGACAACTGCTGTTGAAGACGGAGATTATTATGTGTTAAACGGGACAAAACAATGGATAACAAATGGTGGGGAAGCTGAAATATACTCTATCATAGCTGCTACAAACAAAGCGAAAGGGGCCAGGGGCCTTTCGGCGTTTATTGTTGAAAAAGGAACGAAAGGATTTTCCTTTGGAAAGAAAGAAGATAAAATGGGAATCAGGGCGTCGGTGACAAGCGAACTGGTATTTGAGGACTGTAAAGTGCCTAAGGAAAACATGCTTGGGCGCAAAGGCGCGGGTTTTATGGTTTCCATGAAAACGTTTGATAAATCCAGGCCCGGTGTTGGAGCCCAGGCTCTTGGTATTGCACAGGGAGCCTTTGAAGAAGCTGTGAAATTCGCGAGAGAACGGGTTCAATTCGAAAAACCGATTGCTTCTTTCCAGGGAATCCAGTTTATGCTGGCTGACATGGCTACAAAGATTGAAGCGGCAAGAACACTGGTATACCAGTCGGCCAGAGATGTTGATTCCGGTGATAAGAATGTAGCAAAAATATCAGCCATGGCAAAAATGTTTGCGTCTGATACAGCCATGGAAGTTACCACAGACGCTGTCCAGATCATGGGCGGCAGCGGTTATATGAAAGAATATCCCGTTGAAAAAATGATGAGAGACGCGAAGATAACACAGATTTATGAAGGGACCAATCAGATTCAGCGGGGAATTATCGCGATGAATATTATTAAAGAAGGAGCTTCAATTTAGTGGATATCGTTATCTGCATAAAACAGGTTCCCGATACTACCGATATACGAATAGACCCTGAGACCAATACTCTGGTAAGGGAAGGGGTTGCGAGTATCATTAATCCTTTTGATATGTATGCTATTGAAGAAGGCGTAAGAATAAAGGAAAAGTACGGCGGTAAAGTTACCGTGATAAGCATGGGGCCTCCCCAGGTGGAAGCGGCTCTGAGGGAAGCTATATCACTTGGCGTTGATGAAGCGGTACTTCTGAGTGACAGGGCTTTTGCGGGTTCGGATACGCTGGCTACATCCTTTGCTCTTTCCGAAGGGCTTAAAAAAATAGGTTATGACATAATTATATGCGGCAAACAGGCTATTGACGGTGACACGGCCCAGGTAGGCCCGGGTATTGCAACTCATCTGGATATACCACAGATAACATATGTAAAGAAAATTGAAAAAATTGAGAATGGCAAAATTGTATCCGAAAGAATGGTGGAAGAAGGATATGAGGTTGTTGAGTCAACTTTGCCTGTCCTTTTGACCGTTGTGAAAGAAATAAATGAACCCAGGCTGCCTTCTCTTAAAGGAAAGATGAAGGCAAAGAAGTCGGAAATAAAGATTATAACCACCGAAGATTTAAAGATTGATACCGGCAAGGTGGGCCTTGATGGTTCTCCGACATGGGTTATGAAAATTTTTACCCCGCCTAAAAAAGAGGGCGGCAAAATTTTTAAAGGTACCGCGGATGAAGTTGTCGCAGAGCTTATGAATGAAATACAGAACGGCTTTGTATAATAAAAGGCATTAAGAATGGGAATAGAGATTGAACTGGAAAAATGTGTAGGGTGTAAACTCTGTGTTGGTTCGTGCCCTTTCGGCGCAATAGAAATGCGTGACAAGGTTGCGGTCATCATTGAAGAAAAATGTACTCTTTGCGGGGCATGCGTTGAAGCATGTAAATTTGATGCGATTATTATGAGGGTACATCATGAAGGCGCTACTAAAGATCTGTCGTCATATAAAGATGTCTGGATAGTTGCCGAACAGAAAAAAGGTAAAATCCAGGGGGTTTCTTATGAGCTTTTGGGCGCAGGCAGAAAACTTGCCGATGACAGGAATTGCAGGCTCTGTGCTGTTTTGATTGGTAACAATGTCCATCACGAAGCAAAAAAGCTTGTTGAGCACGGTGCTGATACAGTTTTTGTAGCGGAACATAAAAACCTTGAAAATTACATTGACGAAGCGTACGCAAAAATCCTTACCAAAATAATCAATGAGAAAAAACCTGAAATAGTTCTTACCGGAGCTACCTCGATAGGAAGAGCGCTTATTCCGAGAGTAGCTGTTGAAGTCAAGACAGGCCTTACTGCCGATTGCACAGAGCTTTCAATTGATGGAGAAACAGGGTTTCTTCTTCAGACCAGGCCCGCGTTTGGCGGAAATATAATGGCTACAATTTTGTGTAAAGACTATCGTCCTCAAATGGCTACAGTCAGGCACAAGGTTATGAAGGAGCTTGTTCCTGATCAAAAAAGGAAAGGGGATATAGTAAAGATAAAAGTTTCAGAAGGGGATACAAAAGCCCGCACAAAAGTCTTAAAAGTTGTGGAGGAGTTGGAAGCTACGGTGAACCTGGCTGAAGCTGATATAATTGTCTCCGGGGGCAGGGCTCTAAAAGGCCCTGAGAATTTTCATTTGATTGAGAATCTGGCTAAGGCCCTTGGAGGGGCTGTTGGTGCCAGCAGGGCTGCTGTGGATGCGGGATGGATTCCTTATTCTCATCAGGTCGGGCAAACAGGAAAAACTGTATGCCCTAAAATATATATTGCCTGCGGAATATCCGGGGCTATCCAGCACAAGGTTGG
>JAGLRQ010000137.1 GCA_023136205.1 Candidatus Auribacterota bacterium | reverse complement strand
GGCTGATGGCTGAGATTTCCAGATTTGGATAAACCCCTTGAACCTGTCAGGGTAATGCCTGCGGAGGAAAGTTATCTTAAAAGGCTGCCTACCCCATGCGGGTGGGTTTTTTGTTATGTAAGAGATAGGGAAGCGCTTTATTCATTTGACTAGGTAACGTATGCTTATTTGATTCCATAAGTTACAGTTTCATGTAAGGAGGAGAAAGTGAAAATTGATGAAGTAGTTGTAACACAAGCGATTGTAGAAGGGTATTTTAATAAATTACGGGACTATTCCGATATAGATGTTGCGATAGCCGGCGGTGGGCCTGCAGGTATATGCGCAGGATATTACCTTGCCAGGGAAGGCTTCAAAGTAGCCCTTTTTGAGAGAAAACTCAGCGTAGGCGGCGGCATGTGGGGTGGAGGCATGATGTTCAATGAAATTGTTATTCAAGAAGAAGCGAAGGGAATATTAAATGAATTTGGAATAAAAACGAGAGAGTATCAAAAAGGTTATTATCTTGCAGATTCAGTGGAATCAGTTACGGGGCTTACTTTTAAAGCGGTTCAGGCAGGGATGAGGGTGTTTAATTGCATGAGTATTGAAGATGTTATGATAAACGAGAAAAAGGATATTTGCGGTGTGGTAATCAACTGGTCTGCTGTTGAACTGGCTGGACTTCATGTCGACCCTCTCTGCATAAGGGCAAAGTATGTTATTGAAGCAACAGGTCATCCCTGTGAAGTTGCTAAAGTCATTGTTAGAAAAGTTGGGAAAAACCTTTTTACCGAAACAGGGGAGTTGCTAGGTGAGGGGTCCATGAATGCTGAAATAGGTGAGAAGGCAATTTTAAAAAACACAAAAGAGTTTTACAAAAATGCTTATGTAACCGGTATGGCATGCAATGCTGTTTTTGGTGCGCCGAGAATGGGTCCTGTTTTTGGAGGAATGCTTCTTTCCGGCAGGAAAGTTGCTGCAATTATAAAAGAAAAGTTAAATAAGAATCAATAAACGAAACCGCTGCCCCCTATGAATTCTCTTAAAATGGAGGTTGGGGGGACTTTATCTGCCGGGATTCCTACAAAGAGGTTTAAGAAGTTAAGGATTCTTGTGGCTTCTACGTATTCTCTCTTATCCGCGCCTACTTGAAGAAGAAACCTTTCTGCAAAGATTTTGAGAACAGCAGGTTCATAAACGAGGGCAGAGTTGAATGTGATATCAGCTGTTTCCTGGTAGGGGAATATATATTTCTCTTCTCCTTTTCTGACAGAATCCCAGCGGCTGAGAGTGTTGGTGGCGCTGTTGTTCCTAAAAAGGTGGTCTCTCACAATTCTTCTTATAAGCCTCGTGTCTGATGTAAAAATACGGTTGTGGTCGTCAATTGAAAGTTGTGTAAGGGCACTTAAATATATTTTGAGTTTACTGGTTTTTTCAACACCGGTTAAAAGCCCGGGGTTAAGAGCATGAAGGCCTTCTACGACAAGAACAAAATCTCTTTCTTCGGGGACCTTAAATATTTTTCCTTTTATTTGTTTTCCTTCCTTGAAGCTGAACCTATTTAGTTCAATGGTTTTACCTTCAAGTAAATCCTTTATGTCCTTGTTAAATCCAGTTATGTCGAGCGCCTCAGGACATTCAAAATCAAGGATACCGCTTGCGTTTCGGGGTGTTCTATCTCTATCCACAAAGTAGTCATCAAGCGAGATAGATATTGCCTGTATGTTGTTGACAGCAAGCTGTATAGAGAGCCGTTTTATTGTAGTTGTTTTTCCGGATGCTGACGGCCCGGCGACAAGGATAACTTTTATGTCCCTGTTGTTTTTAATGTGGTTGGCGATTTCAATAATTTTCTTTTCATGTAGAGCTTCAGCCACTCTAATTGCGTTGGAAACGCCGCCTTTTATACATATGTTATTTAAATTGCTTACAGTTTTTATTCCTATGATTTTATTCCAGTTTTTTGTTTCTTTGTAGATTTCAAAGAGGGAAGGGCAGTCTGTTATTTTAGGGGTTTCATTAGGTCTTTGAGGATTCGGGAATATCAGGATAAATCCCGGTTTGTAAATCTGCAGGTCAAAAGTTTGTGCCAGGCCTGTATGAGGGAGCATTGGCCCGTAGGAAATATCTTGAAAACCGGCACAGGAAACAATCCTTGTATCCGGCCCTTTCAGGGTTTCCAGAAGATATACTTTTTGTTTATACCCTAATTTCCTGAAAAGCTTTATTGCTGATTGTTTTGGGTAAAGTTCATGGACGAAGGGTATCTTCTTTTCTATTATGGCTTTCATCTCCTTGCTTATTTTTTCCAGTATTTTAGAGTCCATTTTTAAAGACGGATGCTTAAAATCATAATAATAACCGTTTGAAATGGATTGGCCGATAATCAGTCCGCTTTCTGGATAGAGTCTTTTGGCGGCCGCGTTTAGGATGAAAGACAGGCTTCTTCTGTAAACAGCAGCTCCTTCTCTGCACTGATAGTTAATAAGGGTTACACTACTATCAGTTTTTAATTTGTAATCAAGGTCGAAAAGGCAATTATCTATTATAGCGGCAATTGGAGGGGGTGAGATTTTTATCTTTTCCTCTTCCAAAATCTTAAAAATTGGCTTCTTGCTTTTAACCTGGATTGTCCTGTTAAAATTACTGCCTTTAAAACTGATGTTCATAACTGTGAGTATCCTTCCTTGTTATGAGGAGATATTCCATTTTTAACATAAATCGGCATGTGAAGTCCAACAATTAAAAAAGTGTGCGGAAGGAAAGTATTTTTGTATACTTCTTTCTTGTTATCATTTGCTTTTATTTGTATATTTATTGATAATAGTTTGAAGGGTTTTTTATGGCCAGCATCAAAAAATATAAATTCACATCCATCTTGGGATGGTCGTTTAGCAGATACGATACCTTTAGAAAATGTAAAAGGCAGTATTATTATCAGTATTATGGTAAGTTTGATAAAAAGGCAAGCCAGATTAACTTTCTTAAAC
>JAGLRQ010000136.1 GCA_023136205.1 Candidatus Auribacterota bacterium | reverse complement strand
TCCGGAAGAAATCTTTTTGCCAGCTCTATCCTGTCTCTTATATCATTTGAAGCTTCATTAAGGTCCACTCCCCACGCAAACTTTAATGCCACCAGTCCAATGCCTTCCATACACTTTGATGTGATTTTCTCCAGCTGCGGTGTAGTAGCAAGCTGGTTTTCCAATGGTTCAACAACATTGGTTTCAACATCCTTGGGGCTTGCCCCGGGATAAACTGCTATAACCGAAATTACCGGCGGTTCGATTTCAGGAAACAAATCAACTCCCAGCCTGGTAATACCGTATAGAGCGATTACGATAAGTCCAAGAAAAATAACTATGTTTGTAACAGGCCTTTTAACCCCGAATTCCGGTAGATTCATCCCGTCAGGCCTCCATCAATCTTCAATATTGTACTCATTTATAACAACAGTTTTCCCTTCTCGAAGCAGCTGCTGCCCCATAATAACAACCTTTTCTCCCTGGGAAAGGCCCTCTGTAACCTGAAAATAAGGGCCTTCCCTGTATCCTAATTTAATATTCCTTTTATTTGCTATTCCATCTTTAATAACATAAACATAAGTATTCGGTTCTTTTCCTGAAATTGCCTCTTTTAAAATAACCGGGACATCTTCAAACCTTTTTAAAACTAATTTAATCCTGGCATACATTCCGGGCTTCAGCTCATGAGCCGCATTGTTTATACTAATAGTGACAGAAGCAGTACGGGTAGAGGTATCAATTATAGGGCTTATCTTTGTTACAGCCCCCGTAAAAACCCTGCCGGGATAAGCATCGGCGGTAACCCTGGCTTTCTGCCCCACAGTAAGCTCCGGAAAGTAAACTTCAGGTATATCGAGCTGTATCTCCGCCTCATCCATATCCACAACAACGGCTACCTGTATGGAAGGGCTTACATGGTCACCTACATCAACTAAAATATCCCCGATTATTCCCGTAATCGGACTTTCCACAGGTGCCTTCTCGTATTCAAACCCAATCTCATCCCTGTCAATATAAAATATGGCATCACCTTTTTTTACGCTGTCTCCTTCCTTTTTTAACTCATTTATTATTTTGCCGTCAACTTTTGGAAAGACTTCAGCCATGTTTTTCGCTTCAATATCTCCCACATAATCAAGAGCATTTTCTATATCAGATAAACTTACTTCCATAACCCTTACGGGAACTTTAACTTCAATTTTTTCGACATTTTCTTCTTTTGAAGAACCTGCTATTTTTGATTTAACTCTCTGCACTATGCCAAGATTGTTTTCAGCCAGTATACCCAAAACAAAACAAATCAAAGCTATCAAAAAAATAACCGGTTTTATTCTCATTTGAAAATCCCCTATTCTTCTAATCTTATTTTATTTTTTATGAAGACAACCCCGCTCGCTTTATCAAGTTTTATCAGCGCTATTTGATAACCGGTAACAGCTCTTAAGTGCTCCAGCTTTGCTTCCGAAAGATTATCCTGGTAATCCAGCATATCGTGGGTGCTTACCTGCCCGGCATTAAACCTTTTCTTTTGAGCTTCATAATTTTTTATCGCAGTGTCTTTAAAAAGCCCGGCTGCTTCTACCTGGCGCTTTTGGACTTCAACTTCTCTTGCTTTATTCCTAACGTCGAGGATTATGTTGTGCTCGAGGTTTTTTAATCCCAGAAGAGCTACTGCCTTTTCAAGTTGACGTTTCTCATGCTCAGCTCTTTCTCCTCCGCCCCATGGGATTTCAAGCTTTATTCCCGCGTACCAGTCCTTATGCTTATAATCAATATTTTCAACCGCCTTTTTGACATCTCTGCCCAGCCCGTTCAAACCAAAGCTGCCCGTTAAATCCAGCGTCGGAAGAGTAGCATTTTCTGCTACTTTAATCCTGATATTATTATTTTGCAGGGATATTATTGTGGCTTTATAATCGGGGCGGTATTCAAAAGCATTCTTTAACTCACCAACAAGGTTCACTTCAACAATATCAAAAACAGGGCTGTCAACAAACTTGAATTTTGCGTTCCACAGCTTTGAGTCACTAACAAGATTAGTAATAAATTTAAGCTGGTCTTCTGTGTTTCTCATCGCAGACTCGCTTTCTATAACATAGCTCATTCTTCCGGCTTCAGCGCTTTCTGACTCAAGAAGTTCCACCGAACTGACAAGCCCTTTTTCATAGCGCTTTTTATTTATCCCGTAAAGTTCCCGCGCAAGCTTTAAATGGTCTTTGGCTATACTATGCGCATCCCTCGCGAATATGCAATTAAAGTAGATCTCTTTTGTTTCTGAAACTATATTCATCACAGTTTGTTGAAATTCCTCAGAGCTTACAGCATAATTATTTTGAGCAATAACAATTTCGGCTCTGTTTATATATGTTCCAAAATCTCTTAAAAGCGGCTGTGTAACAGTTAAACCGGCCTCTGAGAAATAAGAAGGATTATATTTAAAACTGCCGGAATTGGATTTATACCGGTTATTATTAAAATAAAGTTCGTATGCCGCGCCTGTAATAATTTTGCCGCTGACTCCAAAATCCAGATTGCCGATTCTGTAAGTATCTCTTTCTTCCGGCACGCTTAAAACAACATTGCCCAGCATTGCCGGAAGACTGTTTGACGGGTCGGAGCTATCCGTAAAATTAAGCTCCGTTGTAAACTTAAGCTCAAACTCAGCTCTGGCTATTTTAACATCTTCACTGAACAGGTACGGATTTTCGCGACTGATTTCAATCTCAAGGTTATTTTTAAGTGAATATTCAATACATTCGTTAAGAGAAACGGCCAAAACTTTATCATCTCCGGCACTTTCAATAAAATCCTCCTTGTCGAATTTGCCAACTAATTCCTTGATTTCGGCTTCTGTCTCCGCGGCCAGGGAAAGGCAAAAAACACAACAAACTAAAATAACCAAAAATGGTATATACCCTCTTTTATCTTTCATAAAAATATCTACCTCTGTTCAACTGATTTATCAATCTCTTTTGTAACTTCGTAGAGCATTTCATAAGCCTTATAAAACTTATCTCTGTTTTTGGGGCTAAGGATTTTGAATATTTTCTCAAAGTGCTCTTTTGCCATCTGATGAAAATCAACTATGGTTTTTTTCCCTTTTAGGCCAATGGTAATAATCACCTGTCTCCTGTTCTCCTTATCCGGCGACCTGTTAAGATATTTTCTTCTTACCATCCTGTCAACCATCTCGGATGTCGTGCTTCCTGCTATGTTAAGAGCCGAGCTTAATTCATTTAAAGTCGACTTCTCTACAGCATCAATATAAAGGATTGCTTTAAACTGGTTGAGGGTTACATCCATATTCTTGGTCAACGACGCGCTAACCGAATGATAAGATTTTATTATATGAGGAAACATCTCGGTTAATTTTTTTAGCTTCTGTTCCATAATACATCCTTTCGGTGTTTGGATTATTCTGTTTACGAACATTCCCGATATTGAAATATTAGCACACACGAACATACCTGTCAAGATAAAAAGAAAACAAGGTTTTAAATACTTTTTTGTTTATTCTTTTTTATAGAAGGTTTTCAGTTTTTTCCATGTTTCATCATTAACAATACCGGTGGGTTTTAGATTGTTCTGACCTTGAAATTTCCGGATTGCTTTTCTGGTTTTCGGCCCCTTTATTCCGTCAATGGGACCCGGATTAAACCCTGCCTTCTTTAATAAAATCTGAATGTTGCGCGTGTCACGTACAATATTATTATTTGGATCCAGTAAAACTGTATTTAACCCAAAGGCATAATCCAGAAGCCTGTTTAAATCCGCCCATACGGGTTTCTTGCTCTTTAGAAGCGCCACAATCACGCGTTTGCCACCATATACAGCATAACCGGCATAACAATGTCCTGCCGCTTTTGTAAAACCGGTTTTGCCAATCACCATTCCGGGATACTGCCATAAAAATCTGTTCTTGGTCTTAAGCTTAACTTCTCTTAGAGCCATCGTTGACCAGTCAGAAAGCAAGGATTTGTTAATATCAGCGGGCATTGCTCCATCTTGAGGATGGTATACCTTAATTTTCTCATCCGCCTTTTTCATGATATCTGTAAAACGCGGATAAGTTATGCAACGCTTAACGATAATGGATAAATCTCTTACGGTACTATATTGCCCTTTTAGCGGAAGCCC
>JAGLRQ010000135.1 GCA_023136205.1 Candidatus Auribacterota bacterium | reverse complement strand
TATATTGCCCTTTTAGCGGAAGCCCATGCGAGTTCACGAATTTTGAATTTATAGCGCCTGCTTTTGCCGCCATGAGGTTCATTCTTTTAACAAATTCTTGTTCTGTTGGCGCAATATTTTCAGCGAGCGCGACAGAAGCATCATTTGCCGAGGCCAAAAGAGCAGCCTTCAAAAGCGATCCCCTTGTAAGAATATCCCCTCTTTGTAGATTTATCCTGCTTGAGGGCGTAGCAGCTGCTTTTGAACTCACGAAAGCAATATTATCAAGGCCGGCATTCTCAAATGCCACAAGAGCAGTTGCCAGTTTAGCTGTGGAGGCCGGCAAAAGTTTCTCGTCCGGATTCTTTGAATAAATAACCTCGTTTTTATCCAGATCAATTACAATAGCAGCACGTGCCGCGATATCCGGTCTGGAAGGCTCAGCATCAGCAATGCCATTAAACACAAAACTTATGAGAATAATATATAAAAAAAATCTTTTCACACATTTAACCTATCAAATCGTCAATATTTATTCTATGCTTTTTGCTTTATCCCCCGTTTTAAAACATTGACATATTAAATAAACAGTAATATAAAGTAATGATATTTTACCCGGATTTTGCTAACGCAAAATCTGCCCGAAGGGCCGACTGATTAAATCTTAAGAGATTTAATCATGCTCGTCGGGGTAACCCTTTTTAGGGTAACCTCAATATGAAGAGAGGTATTTATGATAGCTGTCCTTGATTTTGGTTCACAGTATAATCAGCTTATAGCAAGAAGGGTCCGTGAGCTCAAGGTTTACAGTAAAATAATGCCTTATAACACGACGGCAAAGGAGCTCTCCGGCATGAATTGTTCAGGGATAATTCTTTCCGGCGGGCCATCAAGTGTTTATTCCCAAAATGCACCTTTCCCTGATAAAAATATTTTTAAGCTTGATATCCCGATTTTAGCGATATGTTACGGGATGCAGGTAATGTCATATATTCTGGGGGGAAAAGTATCCCCAAGCAAGGAAAGGGAATACGGATATGCTGAACTTTCTACAGACAGGCATTCCCCTCTTTTAAAAAACATCAGCAAAAAAGCAAAAGTCTGGATGAGCCACCAGGACAGAATAACAAAACTTCCACCCGGATTTAAATCAATCGGAAAAACAAAAAATGCCCCTGTCGCGGCAATGTCAGATACTTCCAGAAAGTTTTATGCCCTACAATTTCATCCCGAAGTCGAACACACACTGGAAGGGAAAAAGATATTTTTCAATTTCATAAAAAACATATGTAAGTGCGAGCATAGCTGGACCATAAAATCCTTTATTGAAACCGAAATTAAAAAAACAAGGGCTTTGGCCGGGAACAAAAAGGTTGTCCTCGGGCTTTCCGGAGGCGTTGATTCTTCCGTCGCTGCCGTGCTCCTGCATAAAGCGATCAAAAACAATTTGCACTGTATTTTCGTAGACCACGGACTTCTCAGGAAAAATGAAGCCACAAAAGTGGCAAAACTGTTCAGGGAACATTATAAAATAAATCTTGTAACAGTTAACGCCTCTTCCACGTTCCTTAAAAAATTGAAAGGTGTAACTAATCCCGAGAAAAAAAGAAAAATCATCGGCAAAACCTTTATTGATGTTTTTGAAAAATCCGCAAAAAGGATCGGCAAGGTAGAATTTCTTGCTCAGGGAACACTTTATCCTGACGTCATAGAAAGTATCTCCGCAAAGGGGGGCCCGTCCGCGACAATAAAAAGCCATCACAATGTAGGCGGCCTTCCCAAAAAGTTAAAATTCAAACTTATAGAACCGCTCAGGGACCTTTTTAAAGATGAGGTAAGAAATCTTGGAAAGGAACTCGGTATGCCCAACGAGCTTGTCTGGAGGCATCCTTTTCCGGGCCCGGGCCTGGCCGTAAGAATCATCGGAGAAATAACAAAAAGCAGGATCACGCTGCTTCAGGAAGCTGACAGCAGGTTTATGGATGAAATAAAGAAAGCCGGGCTCTACAGGCATATCTGGCAGGCATTTACTGTCCTGCTCCCGGTAAAAACAGTCGGTGTCATGGGAGACGAAAGAACATATGAAAACGTTATCGCCATAAGAGCAGTTACAAGTTCCGATGGCATGACTGCCGACTGGGCACGCATTCCATATGACACATTAAGCAGCATTTCTAACCGCATAATAAATGAGGTCAAAGGCATCAACAGGGTTGTTTACGATATTTCTTCAAAGCCTCCGAGCACAATCGAATGGGAGTAGTGTTTAAATGACCTTTCGCATGGATATACTCAGGATGCAAAAAATTATATAATCGGCAAATAAAAAAAATACTGGTAAAAATTCTAAATCCTAAGCACGAAATCCAAAACAAATCTTAAATCCTAATACTAAAAATCTTAAAATGTTTTAAATTTAGAAAATTGTAATTTTGATATTGTTTAGAATTTCGAAATTCGAATTTCGGATTTGATATTATTGCTTTTGAACCATTTTTTCTCATCATCTACATCTTAATTATATTTTCTCCGTTTCTTGCAAAATTTTAAAAGGTGGTGCCGGAGACCGGACTTGAACCGGTACAGCCTTTTGGGCCGAGGGATTTTAAGTCCCTTGTGTCTGCCATTCCACCACTCCGGCTGGAGGCGGCGAGCGGA
>JAGLRQ010000134.1 GCA_023136205.1 Candidatus Auribacterota bacterium | reverse complement strand
AACTTCCAAATAAAAGAGTCTTTTGAAAAAGAAAGTATAGAGTTTGCGTTTCCTTCACAGACACTATATTTGCAGAATGATAAATCTTTGGATAAAACGGTTTAAAAAATCTTTCCCGAAATAGAATCGTAAATACTTTTACTGACTAACGCACTTAATTCAGACTGGCATTAGATATCCAATCTTTTAAAAGCAATATATTGAAAATGGTCTTTATATGTCTAATCCGCTTTGAATAGGTATTTTTATTCCCACAATACTTTTTATACTTTCTTTCCACTTGATCTTAGCATCATCTTTATATATATCATATAAATCTTGGATATTATCATCTGACTGCCAATTTAATAATTGCAATGCTTTTTTCATTGTTAAATGATCGTCCGCTTTATTAAATTTTAATCTCTTAATTAGATAATTCGCTTTTCCCAACCATATTGAATCCGTAATAAAAGGATAAACAGCATCAATAACACCCACTATGTTATTATCCAGCATTGGCTCACAAGAAACACTGGTTTGAAAGTTTTTATTGAATGCATATTTTAAAACCTTTAATCTCTCATTGAAATCAGGAGCTCCTGGCTCCCAAAATTTCAGTATATCTGAATTGATAGAGCCAATAGTAAATCGAAATAGGATTTTGTCTCTATAATCAATAAATTGCTCACAAATTGTTTTTATAGAATCAAAATGAGGTTTTGTAACTATTAAAAGCCTGTTTCCGTGCTCTAATAATCTCTCAATAAAATCTATATGATAACTCAAATGCTCCGGATGAATATCATGAGAAGACGGAAACATTATAGTTCCATCAACCTTTTTTGAATAGTTTAACGAACCATTATTCCTGATTTTTTCTTCTTTCCAATTTGCAGGTGTTTTTCTCTTAAATCTAATTGCCATTGCTTTGCTATAGCAATATTTACAATCATGCTTACAGCCATCTATAATATTAACTGTTTCATTAGCCCATTCGTATGTACCAAAAACACAATTTGTTTTACTATTATCAAAATTATTTTTTGCTATGGTTTTCATTGTCATTTAATTGTGACTTTTAAAAATGTCTCCAACAATTTTACCTGCGACATTAGCCTGTGATGCAAAATACAAATAATATAGGGTAGCACCTGTTGTGTTTTTCAGCGCAATTGGCTTAGGGACAATTTTAAATCCTGCATCATTGATCAATCTCTTTCTAAAAGCCTCTGCCAATGTCTCATTATCCGTTTTCCCCTTCATATCTTCAAAAAGCATTCCATTGCTAGAATACGCAACATCTTTCCAACTTTCATCTCCCCAATATCTAGTCATTCTCATAGCCTGCTCAGAAGTAACTTTCTCAGGATTCCGTTTTATCGCATTCATATTTATATCCATAATTGGAAAGTTTAAAAATATTTCTACTGACTTCATCTCACCAGCTTTTTTTATAACGCTCCAATTTAAGTGTAACCCATAAGGGTCTAGCAGGCACAAACCCCTCCGATAATCTTCATATTTTACTCTTGGAAATACTTTATCCAGTAAAATCTCATTACAATCACCTTGATAAATATACACACTAGACTTATCTTTGCTTAAATCTTTCAATAGTTCTACTTTAACTCCATCCAAATCAATAAAATGATATTCATCGAACGGAAATTCAATATTCAGCGCATTTAGAGGGCTACCCGACACAATATCTCCCGTTGTCTTTGATATATGCATCCCAGCACCCGCAAACGCATCTATATATATATACTTAAAGCGTGATTTAACAATTTTAACGTAAGCTTCTGCATACTTCTTCAAAATTTGCAGTTTATATTCTGACCAATCACCAATTATATCTAACTTGGGCTTTTCCATTATTAAAATAGCTCCCGAATTTTAACTTTTAGGAAAAGGGGGCCAGACCCCTTTTCGGTATATTGAGACCATTTTTATTATTCTGAACTATCGTTTTCTACAACTAGGTCAGAAATTTTAATAAGAGAGATATCTCTTAAATATAAAGTTCCTTTTCCCGTAGATACTATGGTGAAAGTTATCTCTCCAGATTCAGCAATTGTGAGATTTTCAAAGAAAGACTGCCATCCAAAAGTTCCGGTTGCTTCAAAATCATATCCTCTTACATATCCATTTGTCTGAGTTCTTCTCCAGTCATTTGTTGTGCGAATTTGTAAGGCACGTTCTTCTAAATCTTTTGCCTTTGCCATAAATGAAAGATTGTATTCCCCTGGGACAACTTTTATGGATTGTTCCATTATTCCAACTACATGGTCTTCCCTTGGAGATTTACGGACTATTTTAAGAGCATTTCCAATTTCTGTTTCTTCTCTTGAAATATTTATGCCTGCGTTTAAAAAATTAATCCAAATTATACTAGTTTCCGGATATTGTTTCCTTATTCTATCCGAGTAGTATCCATGACCCCAGTGACTTAAGTTATTCGCTAAAGGAATTTGAAAATTGCCGTTTCTAATAAGATTGTTTGTTGCTTCCTGTAATACTATTGACTGTATAACACTTTCTGTTATTTCTATATTAGTTTTAGAGTCTGCTTCTTTGTCTATCTTTGGGGTGATTGTTCCCACCATAATCCCTGGTGTTGCCGCAGAATCTGTGTCAAAAATACCATAAATACCTTTTTTCCCAGCGCCTCCTTCACTCATCCGTTTAATTTTACTTTTTATTAGCTCGTTCCAAGCTTTAGTTTCTCCTTTTAGATATGTGGGTCCAACCCCTATTAAAATTGTTAAAAAAAGTATAAGAACCCCTTCTACACTTGATATTGCTCTTTCTTTTTTGATTGCAAAATAAAAAAGGTATATAATAGGTAATAAAGTTGCAAATAGAAAACCCAAGCTTCTATTAGAATAGGAATATTGAAGTACAAACATATAGGACAGAATTAAAAATAGAATTGAGATGAGGATAAAGAAAAATTTGCGCTTTTCTATAACCCAATCAATAAGGATGAACAGATAGTTACATATTTTTTTAATGGAAAAAAGTACTTTGACGTTGTTTTTTTCTTCTGACATCGGAGCTACCCTCGATTTTTATTCATGATAAAATAATCTGGGGTTTTCTTCAACAGCTTTTATCACCAGCGACTTTCCTCGAAACCCAACCCATAAGCTTGCGCCCCTTTCTCATTATAGATTGCTTATGATAATTTTTCAGATAACGCTCTAAAAAATTGTAAGTTGAATCCCGTTAAGAGCTTATATTGTATTAGAATTATTGGTACTTTTTTTCATAACGAATGAATAATTATAGGATTTTGTCGTCGAAAAAAATAAAAACTCCTATTGACAAAAAGAAATTTATGTGCAATAATTTCTTTAGTTTTTTGGTGGATAAACTATTTTTAATCAGGATGCCGGCGATAGGCGCTGATTTTACAGGAGTATGTTCTGTAAACTTAGGGCCTTTTTTATTGCTTGGTTCGAAAATTAGTTATAAAAAAGTGAAGCTGTGAATTTTTGGTGAGAACTTATACGAACATAAAATTAGGAGGTAACAATGACCTATTCAATCGAGTTAATGTTTCATAAACCTTCAAAAGGCGCGCTTCTTGATTGCAATGCTGCGAAAATTTATGTAAAGACTCATACAAGAGATAAAGAGGGCAACATATTTTTAACACCAGACTGTTGTTGTGAGGGAGAAATCGAGGAACAAGTTAATCGTCTCAAGAAGGAGCTTAACATAGTCAGGAGAGAAGCAAAGAAAAAATTTGCAAAAAAAATATAGGGCCATTTTAAAAGTTACAGCGACACACTATCCCACCACCTAAACATCCCTTTTCTAACATAAACCTCAAAAATATTATTCCCCAACCTTATCTTTTGTATTTGGGATTTTGGAATCCAGATCTTTTCTACATTTTCAACCAAAACAGCCTTTTCAGTTTCGTGGAGTATTCTAACTTGGTTTTGGATATAAGAGCTTATAAATACTAAAGGTCCATATAGTGTTAACTCCGTTCAAGAAAAAAGGGACAGTCCACGCGCTCGCTTCGCTTGCTTGGGACTTTCCCCATTTTCTTTAGCGCCACCACATAATCGAGCAAAAAACGTTACTTTATGTGTGGTGATAACTGATGTTAGCTGTAGTAAAGTGATGTTGTATGTGCTTGGGATGTATCGGGTTTGTGATGCAGAGATTGCAAAAAAGTGTTATCCCAGAAAAATCCAAAAAGCCGCAAATGCCTGTATATGCAAGGCATTGCGACCGAAGAATGACGCAGGCGTACTTTATAGTACATCGAGGATTTCTGAGGGAGCAATAACGCCGCAGATGCGGGCATTTCCGGCTTTTTACTTCATCTTAGGGTCACAATAGTCTCTCACAATATCCCCCAGCAAATTAAAGCACAAAATCGTAATTGCAATAGCAACACCCGGAAATATTGCTATCCAGGGGGCAGACTGGATATAGTTTACACTTGAAGAAATCATCCCTCCCCATGTAGGTTGGGGCGGACGCACACCCAGTCCGAGAAAAGACAATGAAGCTTCCCCGAGGATAAATCCTCCAATCCTGAGAGTTGCCGCGACAAGCATCAGGGGAATTATATTGGGTATAAGGTGCCTTATCAGGACCCTCCTTCTTGAACTGCCCATCGCAATCGCCGACACTACAAAATCTTTTTCTTTTATGGATATGATGCTTGAGCGGGCAAGACGGGCAAAACTTGCCCAGCCTATAGTACACAATGCTATAAGCACCGTAACAATGCCAGGTTCAAATACCACCGTTATAGCAATTGCCAGGAGAAGGCCTGGAACAGAAAGGGTAATATCAACAAGAAAAGTTACTATTTTATCAATTAATCCCCCGAAATATCCGGCAACAGACCCCAAAAATACTCCAAAGAAAAAAGCACAGACTGTTGCTGTAAGTCCTACAAGAAGAGACACCCTTGCGCCATAAACAACCCTGCTAAAAACACATCTCCCTTTTGTATCAGTTCCAAAAGGGTATTTCAAAGAGGGAGGCTGTTTCACATCATCAAGGTTGATGTGAACAGGATCATGCGGGGTAATCAAAGGAGCAAATGCCGCGGATAAAAATATGGCAGCAAGTATGCCTGCTATAATTTTAACTGATTTGTGCTGTTTAATTATATTCATAAGAGCTAAAAACCTGTTTTGGTGACACAGATAGAATTAGTTTTTTCGTAATTATTTTCTCTCATAGCTTATCCTCGGATTGAAAATCGAATATGAAACATCCACGAGAATATTAGCGAAAATAAAAATTACCGATCCAAAAAGAACCGTCCCCATTATTACAGGGTAATCCCTGTTCATTATTCCATTTAAAGCAAGATTGCCTATGCCATTCCAACCAAAAATAGATTCTGTCAGCACAGAACCGTTCAGGTAACTCCCAAGATCAATTCCTATTAAGGTTACTACAGGAATAAGCGCATTTTTAAGAACGTGCTTCATTAAAACTTTTGTCCGGCTTAATCCTTTTGCCCTTGCGGTAACAACAAAATTTTCCCCAAGGACTTCTAAAACACTGGATCTGGTTATCCTAGCTATATAAGCGGAAGAGCGCGTCGCGAGTGTCAGGGCGGGAAGAATAATATAAGAGGGGCCCCCCATCCCTGAGGCCGGAAACCATCCGAGCATATTTGAAAAAACAATTATAAGTATGAGTCCAAACCAGAAAACCGGAATTGATATTCCTGAAACAGAAAGAAACATACAGGCTCTATCAATAAAGCCTCCGGGTTTTAGAACAGATAAAAAGCCCATGGCAATCCCTGACAAAACCGCAAGTACCATAGCTGTACAGGCAAGTTTGAGTGTATTCGGGAATCTTTTAGCAATCATACTACTCACCGGCTGTCCCGATACATAGGAATATCCCATATCGCCCCTGGCAAGAGATTTAACATAATAAAAGAACTGCACAAAAAAAGGTTTATCAAGTCCGAATTCTTCTCTTACCTTTTCAATTATTCGGGCATCAGCTCTTCTACCGACAAAACTATTAACAGGGTCTCCAGGAACAAACCGCGTAAGAACAAAAATAAGGACTACAACACCAATTATGGTGGGTATGGCAAGAAGACATCTTTTTATCACAAAGACTTTTTGTTTATTCACTAGTACTCCAGCTTTACATCCACACCCTTGTCAGAATAATACAATGGATAAATTTTAAAATTTACTACCCACGGTTGAATAACAGAATAATCCTTTTTATGCCAAAGAAAAGCCCAAGGACAGTCTCTTACAACAATTTTCACAGCCTGTCTGTATAAATTTTCTCTTTTGTTCAAATCCAGCTCTGAGCGAGCCTCTAAAATAATTTTATCAAAATTTTTGTTTGAGTACCTGGCTCTGTTTCCCTTTGAGCCCCAGTTGCCGGAATAAAACACGGGATATAAAAAATTTTCGGCATCAGGATAATCCGCCCACCACGAAAGAATAAACATATCAAATTCGCCGTTATTTAAAGCTTCTTTAAAACCATTCCACTCTCTCTGAATAATATCAACTTTAACATCTTTTTCCTTCCAGAAATGCTGGCATACCTCCGCGATTGCCTGCATTTCATCGCTAGTATTTATAAGTAGTTTAAGAACCCTTTCCTTCGGAAACACCACATCTTTATCTACTTCATAATGCTCCACATCCAGAAGAACGGGAGGAACAGGAGAAAACGCCGGTTCAGCCCTCGAGGCAAGGATTGTATTTACTATTCTTTCTTTATCAATTGTTGAAACAAGAGCCCGCCTTACAGCAATATTATTGAAAGGCTCTCTTTGACAATTAAAGCCTATGTAATAAATATTAAGCCCTATTTTGGAGTAAACATTTTTTTCGTATTCGACAGCTTTAAAAGAATCAACCATAGAATTAGAAAGCCCCAAAATATCCAAATTCCCCTGTTTGAATTCAGAAAGCGCTGTAAAATCCTGAGGTATAATACGATAGCATATGTTCTCAAGAAAAGAGTTTCCCTTTAAATACTCCCTGTTTTTTGACAGCAGTATTTTCTCTCCTCTTTTCCATTTTTCCAGTTTAAAAGCCCCCGACCCCAGAAGACTATTGACGCCTTCTTTTACAATAGCGGCATTAGGCATAGCAAGAAGGCCTAAAAAAGGGGCAAAAGGTTTTATCAATTCTATCCCTAAGGTTTTTTCACCAATAATTTTAAACCCGCTTACATCCTTTTCCCTCCCGTCCATAAAAGCTACTGCTCCCCTGACATTCTCAAACATCCATTTTCTCGATGAGAGGGAACCAGGAGACAGTATTCTCTGGAAAGACTTTTTGACATCACGCGAAGTAACAGATGTTCCATCACTAAACCTTAAATTTTCATCAATATAAAAAACGTAGTTCCTGCCATCCCGGGAAACTGCCCATTTTTCCGCTGCATCGGGAAGAATCGCGAGATTTTCATCAAATTTCACAAGGGTGGAATAGATTTTAGAAAGTATCCCTCCGGAATAAACATCTACTGTAAGGGCTGGATCAAGCGTCGACGGTTGCTCAGGCAGGCGTAAATACAGTGTTTTGTAATCGGTTCTTTTTTGGGCACACCCTGTTAAAAATACAAAATTAATTATTATAATAAAAATAAAAGTTTTTGATTTCATAAAATAACATCCATTATGTTTAACTTATTTATTGTTTTCTGCTTATTGATTTCACAACCGTTCCTGCCCGAGCTCCGGTATGCTCACCTTCTTCGACAGTCACAGTGCCATTAATAATAACATGCTTTATCCCGCCAGGATACTTGTGAGGACAATCGAATGTTGCCGTATCTGCCAAGCTGCCGGGATCAAAAAGGACTAAATCCGCCGCCAATCCTTTCCTGATAAAACCTCTATCTTTCAGCTTCAGCTTTCTTGATGGCTGCCCTGTCATTTTATATAGCGCGTCTTCTAAATTCAATTTACCATCTCTTACAAATCTTCCTGCCGCGCGGGGAAAAGTTCCGTACGCGCGGGGATGGACCATTGATTGCCTAAGCTTACCATAATCAACCCTGGATGCTGCGTCAGAACCTACCATGCAATAGGTTTTCCCGAGAATTTTAAAAAGGTTTTTTTCACTCATATTAAAAAAAATAGCATAAACACCAAGAGATTCTTCAAGAAGAAGGTCAAAAAACACTTCCACTGGATTGCTATTTTTAAAGTTAGCAATTTCCAGAACAGACTTTCCTTCAAAGGGTTTGTTTTTATCTGTGGATACCGACGCAATCTTAACTCTATCCCAATATTCGTCACTTTTTTCTTTTCTAAGCTGCTCAGCCAGTTTTCTCCTGGTCTCAGGATTTCTTAACCTTTTTATCTCTTCAGCATTCCCTCCCTCATATACCCATGAGGGAAGGACAATATCAAGGCTCGTAAAAGAGGCGGAATAAGGATATCTGTCACATGTAACATCCATACCGCTTTTTCTTGCACCTTCTATAAGAGAAAAGACCTCGTCTATTTTATCCCAGTTCTGTCTTCCCGCTACTTTCAAATGAGAAATTTGTACTTTTATGTTTGCCTCATATCCTATTTTTAGCGCTTCTTGAATTGAATTAATGATGTCACCGGATTCATTCCTCATATGAGTTACATAAATCCCCCCAAAAGAAGATGCTGCCTTCGCGCATTCTATCAATTCCGGCTTTTTCGCATAAACCCCAGGAGGATACATAAGGCCGGTTGAAAGTCCAAAAGCTCCCTGTTTCATCCCCCCTTCAACCAAACCGCGCATATGTTTCATTTCTTTCTCATCGGGAGCCCTGTTCTCATAGCCAATAACTGAAGCTCTTACATTGCCGTGTCCGATAAAAACACCTATATTTACCGAAGGCCGAACTTTCGCGAGAAAATCAAAATACCCCTGAAGTGAATTCCATTCCAGTTTAAGTCCGAAACATTCCAGCCTCTCTTTAAGGCGTTTACCGGCAGCATTTTCACATGGCCACGGCCCAAACCCGCAGTTCGCGACAAGTTCAGTTGTCACGCCCTGACAAATTTTACTCTCAGATTCAGGATTAAATAAAACCGTAAATTCGGAATGTGAATGGATATCTATAAAACCCGGTGCCAGAACAAGCCCCGCGGCATCAATTACTCTTTTCGCTTTCCCACAGGTTTTCCCAACGCTGATAATCTTCCCCTCTCTTACTCCCACACATATATCTCCGACAAGAAAAATCTCCCCGTCAAAAACTCTCGCGCCTTTAATCAGAATATCAAGCATAACAATCCTGCAGAATATTATTTTATCTTTTTTGATTTTTAGCTGTTTTTCTGCTATCTTTTTCTTAATGAAAAATTGGAAAGCCATTATCCCATATATTGCCCCGTACTTCATATTTATTTTAATCGGGTCAACATCACAATTTTTCGGGGACTATGCTTATTTAACCTATCCGTTTAAAACAACTGTAACATTTATTCTTCTCCTCTACTGGCGGAAGATTTATAAAGAGATAAAATTCTCGTTTTCCCCGATAGCCTGCATAACAGGAATTATAGTTTTCTTTATATGGATAGGCCTTACAGAACATATGCCTTTCAAAATGTTTCATCCACCAGATACAGGATATAACCCCATCAGGAATACTCCCTTTACAACAGCTTTCTTAATATTTTTCCGCCTTGGCGGGGCTGTTCTTGTTGTCCCGCTCTTCGAGGAACTTTTTATGCGCTCATTTGTAATAAGGCTGCTTATAAACCCTGACAATTTTGATTCTGTTCCTGTCGGCAAATTTACCATGTTTTCGCTCATAGGAAGCGTGATTCTCTTCACACTGGGTCATAATTTATGGGAATGGCCTGCGGCAATCGCAACCGGTATTATCTATACCGTGTTACTCTACAGAAGAAGACAGTTATTTGATTGCATACT
>JAGLRQ010000133.1 GCA_023136205.1 Candidatus Auribacterota bacterium | reverse complement strand
GATACGGGATATTTATGAAATATGAAATAGTCATAGGCCTTGAAGTTCATGTTCAGTTGATGACTGAATCGAAGATGTTTTGCGGCTGTTCCACAAAGTTTGGTGCTGAGCCCAATACTCAGACCTGCCCTGTTTGCCTCGGCCTTCCGGGAGTATTGCCGGTAATCAATGGGGAGACAATAAGAATGGCTGTTAAAACCGGAATTGCTTTAGGATGTGAAGTTTCAAAATTTTCAAAGTTTGACAGGAAGAATTATTATTATCCGGATCTTCCGAAGAACTATCAGGTTTCCCAGTATGATAAGCCGCTTAATGTAGGAGGCTCAATCACAATAAATGTTAATGGTGAAAAAAAGAAAATTGGGATTACAAGAATTCATCTTGAAGAAGACGCGGGAAAGCTGGTTCACGATATTTTTGGCGGCAGCGGTGTGGATTTAAACAGGACAGGTATTCCGCTTCTCGAAATTGTGAGCGAACCTGATATGAGACTTTCGGAAGAGGCATATGCGTATCTCGTTTCCATGAAACAATGCCTTAAATATCTGGGTGTTTCAGATTGTAATATGGAAGAAGGAAGCTTGAGATGCGATGCTAATATTTCAATAAGGCTGATGGGGGCAAAAGAGCTTGGGACAAAAACCGAGATAAAGAATTTGAATTCCTTTGCGAATGTAAGAAAATCTCTGGAATATGAAGCTAAACGCCAGAAAAAAGTCCTTGAAGGGTCGGGGAAAATAGTCCAGGAAACAAGGCTCTGGGATGTTGAAAAAGAAATCACGGTTTTAATGAGGACTAAAGAGGAAGCACATGACTACAGATATTTTCCTGAACCGGATCTTGTCCCTGTTATTCTTGATGATGAATATCTCCGGAATGTAAAAAAAGATGTTCCCGAAATGCCTTCTGAAAGATACAATCGGTTTGTTAAAGAATATAAGCTTTCAGAATATGATGCCGGCGTTTTGACAGGGGAAAAAGAGCTGGCTGATTATTATGAAGCAACTGTTAAATATAGTTCAGCTCCCAAAAAAGCCGCTAACTGGGTGATGGGTGAATTTCTAAAAGAGATAAACGCGTCACGGATTGCGTTGAGTGACGTCAGGGTTTCCCCTCTATCTTTAAGCGGCCTTATTAGCCTTGTTGAAAAGGGAACGATTAGCGGTAAGATTGCGAAGGAAGTTTTCTCTGAAATGTTTAAAACCGGAAAGAACCCTGCTTTAATTATTAAAGAAAGGGGCCTTGTCCAGATTTCAGATGAGACACAAATAGAAGAAATTATTATCAAGGCTTTAAGTGAAAATTCGAAAGTGGTGGAAGATTATAAGAAAGGCAAAAAATCGGCTGCCGGTTTCATGGTTGGCCTGGTAATGAAAGCAACCAAAGGAAAAGCGAACCCGAAACTTGTAAATGAGATTTTGAGAAAGAAACTGGAAAAATTGTAATCAATAGGAGGGGTTATTGAGTTACTAAGTTACTGAGTTATTAAGTATTGAATGACTAATCTATTAACCTAATAACCTAATAACTAAATAACTAAATCCGAAGGATTTCAAAATGTCGATTTTTAGAAAACCAAAATACGTAACTGTTCAGACAAAAAAGAGCAGTATCCCCGACGGCCTCTGGGTTAAATGCAAGGGGTGTAATGACACTATATATACCAGAAAGCTTGAGGAAAATCAGAAGGTTTGTCCAAAATGCGAATATCATTATCCTCTCAAAGCTTCCGAACGTATAAAAATGGTTGTTGATGATAAAAGTTTTCAGGAAATGGATGTTAATTTAAAAAGTGTTGATCCTCTGGGATTTGTTGATAGTAAGCCATATAAAGAGAGAATAAAACAGGCCGAAGAAAAAACAAAAATGAATGAAGCTGTTGTGACCGGCATCGCGAAGATTGGAGGGGTTAAAACAGCTCTGGGAGTAATGGATTTTAGTTTTATGGGCGGAAGCATGGGGGCGGTTGTAGGGGAAAAGCTAACCCGCCTTATAGAAAAGGCTGCAAGGGACAAGATACCTGTGATAATTTTCTCAACATCCGGCGGCGCGAGAATGCAGGAGTCAACCTTAAGCCTTATGCAGATGGCTAAAACCAGCGCGGCTTTGGGCAGGCTTTCGGGAAAAGGCCTTTTGTATATATCTGTGTTTACCGATCCCACAACAGGCGGAACAACCGCGAGTTTTGCTTCCCTTGGAGATATAATTATTGCCGAACCCAAAGCTCTCATTGGTTTTGCCGGCCCTCGGGTTATAAAGCAGACAATTCAACAGGAACTTCCCTCAGGTTTTCAGAAATCTGAGTTTTTATTTGACCACGGACTTGTGGATATAATTGTCGAGAGAAAAAATATAAGAAATACCCTTGTAAATATTCTTCAGTTTACCGTTAAATGACCTATCTAAACGTAGTTAAAGAACTTTCCTTATCCCAAAAATTCGGGGTAAAACTGGGTTTGCATAATATTTGCGCGTTGATGGAAGAACTGCGGAATCCTCACAGGCATTTCAGGTTTATTCATGTGGCGGGAACCAATGGTAAGGGGTCTACCGCGAACTACATTGCGGATATCCTTGAAGCGTCCGGTTTTAGAACCGCGCTTTTTACCTCTCCGCATCTCTGTTCTTTAAGGGAGCGGTTTATTGTGGGCGGAAAAATAATAACCAAAAAAGAGCTGGTAAAGATTTATGAAATTGTATCACCGGCAGTAAAAAAAACAGAAAAAAAAACAGCTTGTCACCTGACATTTTTTGAGATTGTTACCGCCATGGCAATTTTGTACTTCAAGGAGAAAAGAGCGCGTTTTGTTGTTCTTGAAACAGGCCTGGGCGGACGGCTGGATGCTACCAATTACTTTAATTCCGAGGTATGTGTAATAACCAATATTTCAAAAGACCATACTGAGCATCTGGGGACTTCTTTATCCAAGATTGCCTGTGAGAAGGCAGGTATAATAAAGGAGGGAAGCAAGGTTGTTCTTGGCAGTATTTCAGGTGCCGCGTTGAAGAGAATTAAAGAGGTGTGTTGTCAGAAGGGAATAAAACCGGTTGTTTTTGGCAGGGATTACTGCGCAAAAATCAGGAAATGTTCACTTAATGGAGCTGTTTTTGATTATATATCGGCGAAGAAGAAGAGAAACAATATAAGAATTAAAATTTTGGGGAAGAAACAGGTTGAGAATGCGGCCCTTGCGATTGCTTCAGCAGATGAGCTTTTTCTGCCTTCAATATCTGCCATTAAGGAAATTAAAAATTCGGTTTGGCCGGGAAGATTTGAAATCATAAAGAAGGGGAAGAAAACAATAATTATAGATTGCGCCCATAATCCGGATGGTATAGCTTCTTTTTCTGAGAACATGAGACTTTTTTCTTCCGGCAGAAAATTCAATTTTATTGTAGGGATTCTTAAGGATAAGGATTATCGCAAGATGCTTAGGAATCTTCCAGTAGCAAGGATTAGGTCAATGATTTGTGTCCCTCCGCCTGTTTCCGGCAGGGCACTTGATCCTTCTTGCCTTGCGGAAGAAGCTAAGAAGCGATTTAAAAAGTTGCCTGTTAAAGAAGAAGAGTCTTTTAAGGGAGCTATGAAGTTTCTTTCAGGTGAAACAGGGGATATTGCCATTGTAGGTTCATTATTTCTCGCCGGCGAAGCAAGAAAATATTTCAAGTTGTGCGCTCTTGACCCCTGCCTACCGGCAGGCAGGCTTGACTCTTGAGCCTTCTTTTTATATCCCGGTGAAGCGGTTGTTCCTGTTACCGGGGATCTAATCTTTGTCATCCCGAACTTGTTTCGGGATCTGTCCTTTTTCCACCTTATACTCATCACCTAACAGCACCACTCCAAGAAGAATTCCCTCATCGCTTACAGTAATCTTTTCTATCCCGAAATGCTCAAGGATACAAAGAAGAATTAAGGTACCCGCTCCAATAACATCCGCCCGTTTTGGTTCAAGGCCGTTTAACTTCTTCAATTCTGACAGTTTGAGCCCGGATATTTTATTGAAGATATTTTTTATCTGTTTTACGGTAAGTCTGTAACCCTGGATTTTTTCTCTGTTGTAAGTTTTTCCCCCTATGTTAATAGCCGCGAGAGTTGTGCATGTGCCTCCGATTGCGCCGCATTCTAACGGTGTTTTTCCCTGGCTGCTGCCAAAATTAACCTTTTTTAGAGTTGAATTTATAAAGGTAGAAGCCTTCTTTAGGCCTTCAGGTTTATAAGGGTAAGAATTTAGAAACCTTTCTTTTATTGTTACACAGCCGATATTTATGCTCGCGAGATTATAGGCAGATGTTCCGATTTCTGTACTGCCGCCGCCTATATCAATGAAGAACATTTTTTTTAGTCCAAGTGCTTTTTTCGTGCCGGAGAAACCCAGAAGGGCTTCTTCTTTGCCGGACACGGTTTTTATCCTTGTTTTTAAAATATTTTCGCCCGCTTTGATAAAAATCCTGCTGTTGGCCGCTGTTCTTAATGCCTTTGTGCCTATGGCTTTTATTTCAGGGCTGGCCCATGAATTTTTCTTTATATATTTTTTCAGACAATCAAGCGTTAGTTTGAGGTTTTTGGGGTTAATTTTTTTTGTCTTGCGGATATTTTCCCCAAGGCGTGTTATTGTTACCCCGGATTCAATAAGCTTATATCCCTTTTTTAAATAAAGGGAATACCTTGTTGAATTAGTCCCTATGTCGATTGCGAGAATATGTTTTGGCAATTGAGTATTTACTTTTTTTTTAGAGATATACTAAAAAGTTGTGGAATGAGAACAAGTGACGTATCCTTTTAAGAGTAAAATTTTAACTTTTAAAAGGCTCATTACAGGAGCCAGATTAAGGATACACCACATGGGAAATTATATTTCAACAGCGGAGGAAAATCCAGAGAAAAGAAGCAAACAACAAACAAGGGGTCACAAGCAAACAAGAATACCAACAGGAAGCATAACTGTTCCCAGTGTTATTGCTCCTTTATATTTCTTTGCTGTCTTTTCTATTGTTCTTGCTTTAATGGCTCTGCCACAATTAGGGCAGGCTGGAGCTATATCAGAAACTTCTTTTCCACAATCTGGACAATTTATCAATGCCATGATTTGAGGCCTTTTTATTTTTTTGGAGGTTCCGCAATTTGTAAAGCGTGTCTGCATTTATCTCCACATTTAAGGGTTCCTGGTATCGGAGCTTTTTTTGTGGGCCACGGATTTCCTTCCATAGCTTTTCGGCATTCTTCACAAGTTTCCTCATCATCTGCCCCACAAAAATTGACCCATTGTTTTGGTTTGGAAAGTTTGGATATTGCCCCAAAAATAAAGATTATTACAGTTACCCATAGAATATATTCCATTTTAATTCCCTCCTATGAGAGCCATTTGCTTATTCTTCCTTTTCTTTGTTATCACTTGTTGTTTGTGCTTCCTGGGATGATTCTTTGCGTTTCCTACTTTTAGTCTTTCTCTTGGGTAATAATAAACGTACATTCTCTAATTCTGAAAGTGCTGTTTCATTGAGAAGGCGTCGTATCCCTGCAACAATATCTTCGGGGGATAAGGCTACACCCGAATCTTTTTTTAATTCTCGTCTAAGAATTTTTATAGAATTCTCAGATAATATAGATTGTAGCAGATTGCGCGGATGGAGAATATTTGTTTTTTGCCAAACTTCATTCAATATTCCTTTTCTGATGCTTTTAAATGAGATTAACTTAAAACGTTCTGCAAGGATTGTAATATCGTCAGAGAGAATGTTCCAATCGTAAATAAGTTTTGTTTCTGGAGGCTGTCCAAAGGACACATGATAAAGCTTCCAAATTTTACTATTTGTAAGTAATATCCATTCACATCCTGCATTTATTGCATAAGAGGAAACTTGTTTAAGATGTTTGCGGGCCAAGTCTACATTTACTCGTTTAATTTCTATCATTATCTCCGGTTTAACATTATCCCCTGCATCAATTTGTATGGCAAAATCAACATGTTCGGTCTCGCCTGCTCCTCTAACTGCACGTTCACGAGATAGATGTTTGAAAACATTATAGCCCATTAGGTTTTCAAATATCCGCTCTATCCTTCGGCGGGTTTCCGCTTCATTGCAATCAGCTTTTTCTGCTTCTTGAATCATATGTCGGGCGTCAAGTATAGTCCGCCTAACATTTTTGTCTACCGAAGTGCGCGGCATAATGTTTTCCCTCCTTGTTACCTTTATAGTTATTTTGGGAACATTCCTTAGCTAATTCTTATAGCATATCTTGCTTGGCAAGTAAATCATCTATGTTTTTTAATTTTTAGGTTTGGATTTTACGGCGGATATCGTGATGAAGTTGATTAGATGTGCTTGAATGCGAGGCAGGCGACTGAGGGTACCGCGGGGACCCCTATGCTTTCTTGCAAAAGCAAGAATGGGGGTTGAGGAGTTTGAATGTAAAGGTGGTATGTGGTTCTGTAAAGTCCCCCTCTAAGGAAAATAGGAAGGAAAATAGTAGGAAGGAAAATAGAGGAAAATACAAAAATAGCAAAAATAGGGACAGAAAATAGAGAAAATAGGGACAGCTGTACTAGCTC
>JAGLRQ010000132.1 GCA_023136205.1 Candidatus Auribacterota bacterium | reverse complement strand
AGTTGGTTATTGGCTTTAGCCTGGTTCCGTATCCGGCTGAGAGTATCATTGCCTGCATTTTTCAATCCTTATTCCAATGTATTTTTTAAGTATTTCCGCTGCTTCTTTGAGTTCGTCATGATTTCTAGAGTACTCCCAAATATAATTGAATGTCCGGGGCAAATATTTTGCGTAAGTTTTTTTGTTTTTTATCACGCTCATGTAACCGAATGTCCCGGCAGCTTTAAGGTTTCTCTGAAAAGACATAATGTCAAAAATTTTGAAAAAGCGGGTAAAATCAGAAAGGGGAACGCAGGCTTTATCAAGGTAATAGTAGATAAGCCTTTCTCTGGATTGGGCAGGGAGTGAAAAATATGAATCTCTGAGCAGTGAGCATAGGTCGTATTGTCTGGGCCCGAGGCGGGCATCCTGGAAATCTAAAACATGAATTTCCCCGTCTTTTAGAAATATATTTCTGCTGTGGTAATCCCGGTGAGTTACTACCTTTGGTTCTCTCTCGAGAATACCGCATATATCAGAAAAGCGCTGAAGAAGAATCCGCAGGTCTTTTTTATTTAGTTTGATCGAAAAATATCCTTCGAGAGTATGTTTTACGAAGAATTCGAGTTCCCACATGAGCTTGTCATGGTCAAATGCCAGTTTGAATATATCACCGCTCTTGCCGTCATCTTTAAGTGAGTGGATTTTAAAAAGCTCATCTATACATTTCGCGTAAGGCATAATACAGTTCTCAAAGCCTTCTTTTTCAAGAATTACCCCAAGACTGTTATCTCCGCAGTCGGAAAGTAAAATGATACCATCTCTGTAATTGATTTCAATGATATCCGGAACAGAAATGGAATTTCTTTTTAAGAAAGCCTGAGTTTGAATAAACGGGAGAGATTTGTCAAAAGGAGAATCCTGAACCATTGCCACAATACTTTCCCCCCTGGATGTTTCTATTCGGAAATATTTTCTGTCAGAGGCATCTCCCTTAAGAGGATGGATGTTTTCGTCCTTTATTTTTAGTATCCGTGAGAGTGATTCTTTGTTTTTCATTTTTTTCACCCCAGTTCATAACTTTCTCCCTCGGATGGAACAACTGCTTCTTTTATTCCCGCCTCTTTCAGGTGTTCAGCAAAGGCAAGAGATTGAGACTCTTCTCCATGAACAAGGAAGAACTTTTTTACCGTTTCATTTATATCTTTTGCGTATTTCATCAATTCGTTCTTGTCGGCATGAGCGCTGAACGCGTTTTGAATTACGACTTCGGCGTTGAGCTGGTATTCGTCGCCGAATATTTTTATTTTTGGTTCTTTTTCAATTATTTTTTTCCCAAGCGTGTTCCGCGCGCAGAATCCCACCATCATAATAGTGTTTTTCGGATTTTCTACATTGTTTTTAAGATGGTGGAGTATTCTTCCGCCTTCACACATTCCCGAAGAGCTGATGATGATGCACGGCTTGTTAATTTTGTTCAGGTTTTTTGATTTTTCCGTATCTCTTATGTATTCACAGTTTGAAAAACCAAAAGGATTTTTGCGATTGGTTATATACTGATAAGTATCTTCGTTGTAACATTCAGGATGCAGGCGGAATATTTCAGTCGCGTTTACAGACAATGGGCTGTCCACAAATATAGGGAGTTTAGGGATTTTGTTCTTTTTAGTCAGTCGATTGAGAAAATATACGACTTGCTGAGTTCTTCCCACGGAAAATGAAGGTATTATTAATTTGCCTCCGCGTTTGTATGTGCGGTTAACAACCTCGGAAAGTTTACTTTCAATATTATCTATTGAATCGTGTGTTCTGTCTCCATATGTCGTTTCAATCAGGACATACTGGGCTTCTTTGACTATTTCCCTGTCTCGCAGGATTGGCATATCTATTCTTCCCAGGTCTCCGGTGAATACAAGTTTTATGCTTTTGCCGTTTTCTTTTAATGTAAGCTCTGAAATCGCGGAACCTAATATATGTCCCGCGTCATGAAATTTTAAATGGATTCCATCAGCAATGATAAGTTCTTTATGGTAACCAAGTGAAACGAACTGATGCATTGTCTTCTCAGCTTCTTCGACATTGTAAAGGGGTTTATATGGTCGTTCCCCGCGTTTTTTTCTTTTTTTGTTAACATATTCAATATCTTTGGCCTGTAGAAAAGCACTGTCCTGAAGCAGAATGCTGGCAAGATCCCTGGTTGCGTGGGTAGAAAAGATACTTCCTTTAAACCCCAGCTTACATAACCTGGGAAGGTTGCCGCAGTGGTCGATATGCGCGTGGGACAGCACTACCGCGTCAATAGAAGAGGGGTCAAAAGGCATATGTTTATTTTTATCATGGGAAGATTCTCTTTTCCCCTGATAAAGGCCGCACTCTAACAAAATCTTTTTATTGTTTACTTCTATAAGATGTTTTGAACCGGTAACAGATCTTACTCCTCCTAAAAAATGTATTTTCAATATGGCCCTCCAAAAATTAAACCTGAACAATTCTTCAGCGATAAGATATTACATTAATTTCAAATTATTATCAAAGAAATCTTGGCGCTTAAATGTGGGTTAACCGGGTTTATTATTGCTATTTGGGGCAATCACTGTCCGCATATTCCATAAAAAATAGCTTGAACAACCTAAAAAGTCTGTTACAATACAGCCATTATATTGTACGGATATTACCCAGGGGAACGAATAAATGAAGAAAGATACCGTTCAGAATTTAGAAAAAAGAAAATTTCCCCGTGTAAAAGATAATGTATTTATCAGATATCTTTCAGGTTCGAGCTCTTATCCCAAAGCCAGGGCTGTTGCCTCTGATATAAGCGCGGGTGGATTAATGTTTGAAACAGAAGAAAATATTATTCCCGGCGGCGAATTGAAAATGGATCTATATCAACCTGTTAAGCGCTCTAAAAATATGCTCTTCGCTATTTCTGTTCTGGCAAAGGTAATATGGAGAACTACGATACCTAAAGATAATTCTGAACAGGGGAAAAATGGCTATAGATTGGGATTAAAATTCTTGGAAATAAAAGAGAAAGACAGAGAAATAATTTCCAGTTATGTAGCAGAAACTGCTCTTGCTCTGGAGAGATAAATAAGGAGATGGAGATAATAACAACAGGAAAAAATATGAAAAGATATTCTATTTATGAAGGGAAATATCCAAGAGAAATAGTTTTGCTAAAATCTTTTCCCTGTGAATTCAAGGGGTGTGCTTTTTGTGATTCCGCGCATGAGCATACGAAAAATGAGGGGGAAATAGTAAAAGTCGCGGCAGAGGAATTTAGTAAAATTACAGGGGTTTATCGCCGATTGGAAGTATTAAATTCAGCCTCCTTCTTTGATTTTCCTGTCCAGGTTTGGCATATGCTTAAGGATGTTGTGGAAGGAAGAGGGATAGAAGAATTAATGGTCGAAGCCAACTGGAATTATCGTAAAAGGTTTAAAGAGATAACAAGTTTTTTTAACTGCAAGATTAGAATTAAAGTGGGGATTGAGACCTTTGACCACAAGATACGGAAAGAAGTATTGAAGAAGGATATTGAATTCTCAGGCCCCAAAGAAGTTATCAAGTATACTGATTCCATAAAGCTTCTTATAGGGATGAAAGGCCAGACTCAAAAGAGCATTCGGCACGATATTTCAATAGCGCTTTCTTATTTTGATTATATAAGTGTTAATCTTGTTACCAAAAACAGGAAAACCAGCTCCAAGCATGACAAAGACTTAATTGAATGGTTTAAGGAAGAATATAAGGATCTTCAGATAGTTCCCGGAGTTGAGGTCATTCAGCAAAATATTGACGTCGGTGTGGGAAGACAGAGTCTGTTTCAATAAGACAGTTATTCAGTTATTAGGTTGTTGAATTCGTATCCGGTATCTCTTTTTTAAGTCCTTTGCAGAGCGCCTCTGCCCCTTCGATACTCCATATTGTGGGAAAGTTTCTGCATTGTTTGGGACGTGCTTTATAAACAGAACATATTGAACCGCTTAGAAATACGCATTCTCCGTTTTCTCGTTCATTGAGGCTTAGCCCCTGCCTGTCTTCTGTTATACGCGTGAAAGCATTTATGAATTCGCCCTCGGTTATTTCTATAAAATCGGAAAGGCGTGTAATATCCTCTCTTGTAAGGTGAACATATCCCCGCCAGCTGCAGCATTCGCCGCATTTCATACATTTAAAAGTTTTAGGCTGCATAACTGGAGAGTTATAACCCGAAAATGTCCAAAAATCAAGGAGTTTTAACTATAATAGGTTAAAAATTTTTATACGTTTTTTTTGGTATTGTGGTAGAATAGCCGAAATCAGGAAATATGTATTATGAAAAAAATAGTAATATTCTTGATGCTGATTATTGTGAGTTTGTTTGTTTTCTACGACCAGCTTGCGAATTGGGTAGAGTATGTGTCCGTTGAATATAAAGATTCTTTGTGGGCCCCTGTTGCTCTTTATAATCTCGCTGGTTTTTCAATGGCGGTTTTCAAGTATGATATTGCTTTAAGCGCTTATCTAAAAGCAAGAAGGCATTTTCCCCTTTACGATGCCAGCGACGAAGCACTTTTCAGAATTGCGAACATCTATGGGAAACAGAAGAGGTGGAAGGATGCGTACAGAGTTTACAATGAGTTCTGCAAAAAATATCCGGGGCACGATTGGGTTCCCCGGGCAAAAGAAAAAGCAGAAAAGATAAAGGGTATCTATCTTAAATGAAAAAATTGGTTGTTGCCGTAATAATTGTTTTGTTTTCGGGATTTGTTTCAGCTGGTGAATACGCGCTGTATGAAAAAGAGGGTTTAACCAGCCCCGAATGGAACCTTGACGTGGAAAAAGGGTTTAACAGGTATGAGGCCTGGAGACTGGATGAGGCTATGACTTACCTGGAAAAGGCGGTCAATAAAGGGTGTGAAGATGGGCTTGTCCTCTACCGGCTAGCCGCGTGTTACGCGAACGATGAACAATACAAGAAATCCATAGAGTATTTCAAAAGGGCAATAAAATCACTGCGCGTGAGATATCCAAAGCATAGATATTATTCAGATGCTTATTACAATCTTGGAAGTGCCTACATGAGGCTTGCAAACTTAGAAGCAGCTGGTTCCCAGTACGAAGAATCTATAAGAATAAATTCTCAGAATTTTAATGCTTTAAAAGGCCTGGGTTTTATTTGTTATGAGAAAGGCCAGATGAATAAAGCTGCTAAATATTTCAAGGATGCTCTGAAAATAAACCCTGAGGATTTGTCATCCCTTTTGAAATTGGGGACGATTTGCCGCAGGAATAGAGACAATGAAGGAGCTCTTAAATATTTTAATGAAGCTTTGGGGTATTACCCTGATTCGCACAAAGTTTATACAAGCCTTGGTGTAACTTATGACGCGATGGATGATGTTGATAAGTCAATTGAGTTTTTTAAGAAAGCAGTTGCTTTGAAAGAAGACGCTGTCGTCTTTTCATACCTCGGAATGGCGTATATAAAGAAAAATGATCTTAACGAGGCAGAAAAGTGTTTGCTTAAGGCGAAAGAGCTAAAACCTGGATTAAAAGAAGCACTTTTTAGTCTGGGTTTATTGTATTTTAAACGCCTGGAGTTTAACAAGGCTGAAGAACAATATATGACTGTTTTAAAAGAAGATCCGGAAGACATTGCTGCTCTTTCTATGATGGGAGTTATTAAAGAAAAACAGAATAATATGGATGAAGCAGTTGATTATTACAAAAAGGTTTTATCAATAAACGCGAATGTTCCGGGAGCCCATCTTAGCCTCGGTGACATATATTTTTCGGCAGAAAATTGGGAGGGAGCTCTCAAGCATTACAATGATTTTCTTAAAATTGCTAAAAATATTCCTTCAGAGGAAGAAATTAAGGGTAAAATTTTAAAATGTGAGGAAATGATAAAAGAAATAAACAAGATAGGGGATTAAGAAATGATTGGGGAAAATATAACAGGTTTTATGAATAAATTTAAAAATGTGGGACTTACATTTGATGATGTTTCACTTATTCCTCATTATGCTGATTTTCTTCCATCTAAAACGAGCCTTGAAACAAAAATTACCAGGAATATAAAACTTAATATCCCGTTTATAAGCGCTGCCATGGATACCGTGACAGAAGCAGGGATGGCCATTGCGATGGCTAAGATTGGCGGTATGGGTATAATTCATAAGAATCTTACACCTGAAGATCAATCAAAAAATGTTATTATGGTAAAGCATTATCTTAACGGCCTGATAACAGATCCTATTACCTTCAAGCAAAATCAGCGGGTAAAAGATATAATGGAGGCAAAAAAGGTTTATGATTATTCCTTTAACGGTTTTCCAATAGTTGATGACGATAATAATTTAAAGGGTATTATAACCGCGCGGGATTTTAAATTTTTAAAGGATAAGAATTGTAAAATCAAAGACGCAATGACCAAAAATGTTTTTTCAGCGCTGCATACTACCACGATAAATAAGGCTTTTGAAATAATGATGAAAAACCGTATTGGCAAGCTGCCTATTGTTAAAAACGGTAAACTGATGGGACTTTACAGTTTTAGTGATGTGAAGTCAATTATAGAGCATATGGAGCCGTTGTATAATAGGGATAAGGAACATCGTCTCATGGTTGGAGCTGCTATTGGGCCTAAAAACTATGAGCGTTTGGAGATGCTTGCAAAGAGTGATGTTGACCTGATTGTAATTGATACTGCTCACGGGCATTCAAAGGGTATAATCGAGATGGTGAAATATATTAAAAAGAAGCACAGTTCGTTGGATGTTATGGCTGGAAATGTTGGAACGGGTAAAGCTGTTAAGGATTTAATAAAGGCCGGGGCGGATTCTATAAAAGTTGGTATTGGCCCGGGCTCAATCTGCACTACCCGAGTAGTAGCTGGAATTGGCGTTCCCCAGATAACTGCTATATACGATTGCGCGAAGGCCGCGGGAACTGTTCCTATTGTAGCTGATGGTGGAATAAGGAATTCCGGTGATGTACCCAAGGCGCTGGCGGTTGGAGCTTCATGTGTTATGATGGGCTCTGTTCTTGCCGGTACAGCGGAGAGCCCCGGCGAGAAAATAATACATGAAGGAAGGCAATATGTTGTTTACAGGGGAATGGGTAGTATAGAAGCCATGAAAGCTGCTGCCGGAAGCCGGGAAAGATATGCGCAGAATGATATTATGGATTCAGACAAACTGGTTCCCGAGGGTGTTGAGGGATTGGTTCCATATGCCGGCTCAATTGAACAAGTTATCTTACAGTTTACCGGTGGTTTAAGGTCTTCGTTGGGATATAACGGTTCCCGGAACATACGGCAGCTGCAGAAAAAAGCAAAGATGATAAGAGTTACTTCCGCGGGGGTAAAAGAAGCTCATCCTCATGAGGTAAAGATAATTAAGGAAGCTCCTAATTACAGGAGCTGATTTTAACCCGGATTTTGCATGCTTCGCAGGCAAAGTCTGCCTTGTGAAAACCAAATTTTTCTCAATGATAAAAGGCAAAAAAAACTATCTTCGAAAAGTCTTTTCAGCGATACTGATTTTTCTTTCCTCTATCCTGGCTTTAGCAGGTATATTGCAATATACCAACATTATTTACACTAACCCCCAGAATATGCTCAGCCTTGCGTTTATATGCTGTTTTTTATTTTTAATAGCGTTTTTTATTCACAAAAAAGACCTGTTTCTTTTGCCTGTTTTGTTAGCTTTGTATCTTGGAATCTTTCCATTTATAGAGACAGTTTCCTTAAGGTGGGAGCTTTACCCTTTTATATTTATTTTCTCAGGATTTGCTGTATATATTATGGGGAGAATTACAGATCCAAAATCGGCACGAAAGTTTAAATCTCTCAAACTGATTACATACCTATTCTATCTTACAGCGTGCTGTTACGGGTACTTTAATTATCGTGAAGGGGCATTAACTTTTTTAATTGTTTCGTTTTTACTTTTCGCGGAAGCATTTACCCCGTTAGATAGAAAACATTTAACGGGGTTTACCATTAAAAAACAATGGCTGTTTGCTGTAGGCCTGTTTTTGCTGTTATTTTCCATTTGCTATTATTGCTGCTACTGGAAGGGGGCTGCTTGCGCGGCCTTTCTTCTGATACCCTTTTTTATCTTGTATTTTCCAGCTGTACTTTACATCAGGCGGCATTTTTTATTAGATTGAAGAGAACTCTTATGTGCTCCGGTGTTGTTCCGCAGCATCCTCCTACAATACCGGCTCCCGCATCGAAAATCTTTAAAGCTGTCTCGGCAAAACTTTCAGGCGGTTGTTCGTAAAGTGTTTTTCCTTTTATCAGATGGGGTAAGCCCGCGTTTGGTTCTGCCATGAGAGGAAAGCTTGTAAGCTTTTTAAGCCGTTTTATAATCTCTAAAATTTCTTCAGCTCCGGAACCGCAGTTAACCGAAATAACATCGGCTCCTGTGCCGGCCGCGGAATTTACAAATGTTTTTAGATCAACCCCCATCATAGTGTGGAAATCATTCCTGTTCGCATCTTTTGTAAAAGCCATTGATGCTATTACGGGAAGGCCTGTCTTTTTGGAAGCTTTTACAGCTTGCGTTAATTCACCCAGGTCTGTCATTGTTTCTATAATTATCGCGTCTGCTCCCGCTTTTGCTAATGATTCGGCCTGTTTGTGAAAGATTTCATAGAATTCTTCGCTGCTGTATGTCCCGATAGGTTTAAGAAATTCTCCGGTTGGCCCTATGTCTCCCAGCACCAGGGTTTTTTCTTTCGCGGATTTTCTGGCAATGTTTACACCTGCCTGATTTATTTCATCCGCTTTAGATTCCATGTGAAAATTCTTTAGTTTCAATAAATTGCCCCCAAAGGTGTTTGTTGTTATTAAGTCTGCCCCGGAGGAAATATATGATTTGTGGATTTCTTCAATTTTTTCCGGGCGCTCAAGATTCCAGAGCTCAGGACATCCCCCCCCCTGCAGGCCTTTTTCAATCAACTGAGTACCCATACCACCATCACAAATTAGTTTTTTCTTGGTTGCTAATGTTTTTTTAAAATCCATTTGTTTGTTGTCCCTATTTGAAATTTGAGCTTTGTAATTTATTTTCCGTATCCTTCGGGAAATCTCTTATGCCATTGCCAGGCAGTGCTGACAATTTCTTTTAAGGATGGAAATTGAGGTTCCCATCCCAGTTTTTTATGGATTTTTTCAGCACTTCCAACAAGTACGGGCGGGTCACCTTTTCTCCTGGGGCAATCGGTAGTATTTATTTTTTTTCCTGTTACAGCTTTTGCCGTTTCAATTACTTCCTTTACCGAATAGCCTGTTCCATTCCCGAGATTGAAAGCGTTGGAAGTATTGTTTTCCAGTGCCAACATGTGTGCTTTGGCTATATCGGAAACATGTATGTAATCTCTGATGCACGTTCCGTCTTTTGTATTATAATCTGTCCCGAAAATTTTAATTTCGCTTCTTTTCCCTAACGCGCATTGAAGGACAAGCGGGATAAGGTGTGTTTCGGGCCTGTGGTCTTCACCAAGTTTCTCAGTTGCCCCCGCGGCATTGAAATATCTTAATATTGTATATTTTATTTGGTAAGTCTGTCCGTACCATTCCAGGGTTTTTTCAAAAGCTAACTTGGTTTCCCCATAAGGATTTATAGGTTTTTGTTTTTCTTCCTCCACGATGGGAATTTTTTCCGGTATGCCGTATGTGGAGCAGGTTGAGGAAAAAACAAATTTTTTCACACTGCTTTTTACTGCTTCTTCCAGGATATTGATGCTTCCGAAAACGTTATTCTTGTAGTATTTGCCGGGATTTTCAACTGATTCGTCAACATAACAATTTGCGGCGAAATGTACAACGGCATCGAACTTATTTGTTGAAAATATTTGCTGAAGCTCTTTTGTGTTTAAAATATCAGCTTCTATGAAACGGGATCCCGGAGGAATCGCTCCGATATGCCCCTCTGATAAATTGTCCAGTATAAAAATTTCATGCCCTGATTCAATAAGTTTTTCCGCGGTTACGGATCCTATGTATCCCGCTCCGCCGGTGACCAGTATTTTCATAATGTAAAATCCCTTCTTTGAAAGAGCATTTTATCACAGGATTGCAAAAGTAGGAAGAGAGAAAAATTGTGAATCGTCCCCTCAGGGGAGGCTATGCTGCGCTCCGCACTATTTCGTATATCGTTTTAAAAATCTAAAGAAATATAAAAACCAGGATGTTACATTTTTTTTGATTACCACATAATACTACATACCTATATACTACATACTAATGTTAGTGTTTTCTATTTGACACAGATTTTTTGAGGTGATAAACTCTCGCTAATCTAATAGAGGTTAATATAAAATGAAGCTAAGGGGAATTGAGATGAAAAGGGTGATGGCCCTGGCTGTTGTTTTTTCTGTCATGTTGATGGGAGGGTGCGCGACTTGGAATATAGGTGGAGTAAGCAAAACATCATCTAAGAATTATGGTGCGAGTTCCGTGGGGCTTTTACTGTCTGAATCTTTAAAGTTTGACGATGTTCCTGTTCCAGCGGGTTTCAGGTTAAATGTAAAAGATTCTTTTGCTTTTCAGAACGATACTGTGAGAGTGTGTTTTTTAACCTACCTTGGTAAAGCGGAACCTCAGGGGATAATAAACTTTTATAAAGAGCAGATGCCTTTGTACAACTGGCGCCTGCTGAATTTAATTGAGCATGAAACAGTACAAATATTTTTTGATAAGGCGGATGAAACCTGTGTGGTAATGCTTGTACCGGGCAGGACAAATACCTTAAAAATTAGTGTGGCTCCCAAAAGTAAGGGTAAAAAGAGATGAGATATAAAAGGCATAAAATTAAAATAACCAGAAAAGCATTAAAGCGGGACAGCTTTTTAGAATTTGCCGGCAGGACTGCTGAACTGTTCAGTAGATATAAGTTCCGGATTATCGCTTCTGTAGCTTTAGCGGCAATTGTGGCTGTTTGTTTATTTTTGTACGGTATTTACAGGGAAAAATTGAAAAGCGGGGCTTTTGATGCTCTGGCGGAAGCTAAAGATGTTGAAAGTTTAGTTGAAGTGTCTAAGAAATACTCCGGATTATCCGCGGGTGGGTTTGCTCTTTATATGGCAGCTAATCAGTATTATAGAGACGGGCAAAAACAAAAATCGATGGAACTTTTTAAAGATTTTTTAAAAAGTTACCCTCTAAGCAGGCTTATTCCCAATGCCATGCTTGCGGTCGGGTATATTGAAGAAGACAATGGTAATTATGATGAAGCTATCAATGTCTTAAATGGTATAGTTAAACAATTTCCCTTAAATTATGTATGCCCTGAAGCTTTAATGTTCAAAGCAGGCCTTCTTGAGAAAAATGGGAAAATACACGAAGCTGTTTCAGAGTATAGGAATCTTACCAAAAGCTATCCCGCGAGTTTATGGTCTCGGGAAGCCGAAGCTAAAATCTTTGTTTTGGAAACGAATATTTAAGTAGTTTCTGTCCTCAAAAATATTTTTTAAAACATTTGACTTTTTTGATAGTTTTTTGTAGAATTCGAGTAATTAGGTTGTTTTAAATGCTCCACATCACATATAGAAAGCAGGTTTGTGGTGTAGTGTTCTTTGTTAATTTTAATTTAGCGCCATAGGTAGTTTTAATGAAGGTCGGGCTGCGGAAAGGAGGCGATGTAAATAAATAGTGGCCGGAATTACCGATGTGGCGAGACACATAGATATAGTATATTGAGTATGTCGGAGTTAATCGGTTTGATAACTTCGTTTTTTAGGGTGCGAGTTGCACTAAATTTGGAGGTTAATTAATGAAGAAATTTCTTTTAATATCTCTGGCTTTGATTTTTGTTCTGTCAACTGCAGCGGTTGCTGAAGTGCAGAACGTAAAAGTCGGCGGCACAATCAGGATCCGTGCTTTTTCAGAAGAAAATAGAACGGATCTTTCCAGAGGGAATATTTTTCCGGCTCCTGGAGTTGGAGAATTTTTCCGCTGGAATCCGGGAAGTGCCGTAGTTCCTAGTGATGATGTCGCAAATCAGCACTGGAGTGACAGAAATGATTGGATTGAACAGCTCACAGATATATATGTGGAAGCAGACCTTACTGATAATGTTCTTGTTCGTATAACATTAGAAGCATGCGCGAATTGGGGTTCTGATTCCACTAGCGCTAGCGGTGCTGGTATCGGCACGCCGACAGTAACCACAGGTAGAGCTGGAACAGAAAGCTGGGCCATTGGAGTGATTGAGGGATGGATACAGATATCTGAGCTTTACTATTCTCCTCTTTCAATTAAGGTAGGCCGTCAGTTTCTTAACTACGGTACTGGTTTTCTTATCAGCGACAAGGAAGCTTTCTGGAACTTTGATGCTGTAAAAGCGGTTCTTGATTTCTATCCTTGGACTATTGATCTCGTTTACGCGAAGCTTGCGGAAAACACAACCCGTTATTTCCAGACTCGTGATGATAATGCTAATGCTGTGTACAACACAAGAGCTGACTGGAATCTCTACGGTATAAACATTGCATATGCTGCTGATTTCTGGAATGTTGAAGCGTATGTCTTTGGAACCAAGAACACCAGTGACGAAGGTGCTTATGCGGCAGGTACTGCTTATACCCGTTATGTTAACGGTACAGGCTTCGTAGATACAGCCGGCAGATTAAGCCCGACAAGCATTGAGCCATGCGTTTTTGGTCTCCGTGCTGATGTTCGTCCTATAGAACAGCTTGATGTGTGGGGCGAAATTGTATATGAATGGGGTTCAGCAGGAAGTATAATAGATTGGTCTGATGCCGGTGCCGCGAATCCATCTATACCTGGTGCCCAGGCAGATTATACAGGATCAGAAATTGAACTTAGCGCATGGGCAGCTGATTGTGGCGCGACATACACATTTGACTGGACATGGGAACCTGCTTTTACGTTGGCTTACACGTATGCCAGCGGTGAAGATAACAATGTATTAGAAACTACTGATGCTGATGGCCGCAGAATAAGAGACTGGAAAACAACAACTCATGCTTTCTACCCTCTCTTTGGCTATGACTATTCCGGGTACGCGTTTTCACCCAGAGTATCTAATATTCATATCTTCAACGCGGGGTTAAGCCTTCTTCCTCTTGAAAACGTTGAAATAGTCCTTGATTACTATCACTACGCGCAGGTAAAGAATCAGCAATGTGAGCTTGGTGCAGCAGCTGACCTTTACCCTGTAGTTGGTAATCACTGGATTGACAACGGTGGTGTATCTGCACCTACAAGCGGATTGAACAAAGATCTTGGTGATGAAATTGACGTAGTGGTTAACTATGACTATTCAGAAGACCTGTCTTGTCAGTTAGTTGTTGCGTATTTCATGCCAGGCAGTGCTTTTGATGCCACAACAGGTGAGGATGAAATGATAGAAGTTCGTGGAGAACTACAAGTTAATTTCTAACTTTTTAGTTCCTAGATAAGTGCAAAGAGCCTCCGGTTAATCCGGGGGCTCTTTTTTTTGCTAATTATTGACAAGTATTATTGCATCTGTTAGTATCCGCATTATTCTTGTTCTATTGCCGGATCGTCTAATGGTAGGACGCCTGACTCTGACTCAGGTAGTCTAGGTTCGAGTCCTAGTCCGGCAGCCAAATTTTGTCCCGAAGCGTGCGCAGTAAATTTCGAAGAAATTTACCAGTGTTTACGCAAGGGACAGTCTTAATGCTATAGGGTGAAGAGGACAGCGCTTTTCAAACATCAGTTTTCGCTTGACATAAGGGTTTTATCTGGTATATTTCTGAGTTGATGGACAAAGGCGTCCTTTCTTTTAAAAGAAGGGGCGCCTTTTCTCTATATGCTGTACGCGAAGGCGGAAAAAAATGACCAAGTACATTTTTATAACCGGCGGTGTTGTTTCAAGTCTGGGCAAGGGTATCCTGTCGGCATCCATTGGAAAACTTCTTGAATCCAGGGGCCTTAAGGTAACCATTATAAAATGCGATCCATACATAAATGTTGATCCCGGCACCATGAATCCGTATCAGCACGGAGAGGTGTATGTTACTGAAGATGGAGCAGAAACTGACCTTGATCTCGGGCATTATGAACGTTTTATAACATCTAAAATGACAAAGGCGAATAACATAACCACGGGCAGGGTATATGAGTCTGTTATAAAGAAGGAGCGCAGGGGAGACTATCTTGGAGGAACAGTTCAGGTAATTCCCCATATAACTGATGAGATAAAGGGAAGAATCAAGAGGGTTTCATCGGGGAAAAAGTTTGATGTGGTAATTGTTGAGGTTGGGGGAACTGTCGGGGATATAGAAAGCTTGCCTTTTCTGGAGGCGATAAGGCAGTTTAAACAGGATTTGGGCGCGAAAAATGCTATAAACCTTCATTTGACGCTTGTCCCGTATCTCAGGGCGGCTGAAGAAATAAAAACAAAACCCACACAGCACAGCGTAGGTAAGCTGAGAGAAATAGGCATACAGCCCGAAATAATTGTCTGCAGGACTGAAAAACCGCTTTCGCTTGCGACAAGACAAAAGATATCGTTATTCTGTAATGTTGAAACTGAAGCTGTAATACAGGCTCGGGATGTTGATTGTATATATGAAGTGCCGCTGTTTCTCAGGGAAGAATGGCTTGACGAACTGATTGTTAGAAAGCTTGAAATGCCTGTTTTTGCGCAAGGCCTTGAGCACTGGGAAAAGAAAGTGGTACAAAGGGCAAAAAATCCTTCAAAGAGCGTAAAAATAGCGGTTGTCGGTAAATATATGAACCTCCAGGACGCGTATAAATCAATTTATGAGGCTCTTTCACACGCGGGTATAAGCGGGGACGCGAAAATTGAAACAAAAAAAATTGATGCCGACAATTTGAAAAAAGGCAATGTTTCTAAAATACTCGCGGGCGTGAATGGAATACTGGTTCCCGGCGGCTTTGGAACGCGCGGGACCGAGGGTAAAATACTTGCCATTGAATATGCCAGAAAAAATAAAATTCCTTTTCTCGGGCTCTGCCTCGGAATGCAGATGGCGGTTATAGAATTCGCGCGCAATGTCTGCGGCCTTAAAAAAGCGAATTCCACCGAGTTTTCCAGAAAAACACCGTATCCTGTTATATCTTTGCTGGAAGAACAGAAAAATGTAAAAGTGAAAGGCGCGTCAATGCGGCTTGGTGCTTATCCCTGCATTCTTAAAAAAGGAACCAAAAGCTACAGGTCTTACGGCCGTGGAAAAGTTTTTGAAAGGCACCGGCACAGATATGAATTTAATTTAAAATATAAAAATGTTTTTGAAAGCAAAGGAATGGTTTTCGCGGGGGCCTCCCCGGATTCCAATCTCATGGAAATTGTAGAAGTGAAAGGCCATCCCTGGTTTGTAGCTGTCCAATATCATCCGGAATTTAAATCAAAGCCGGACAGGTCGCACCCCCTTTTTAGTGCTTTTATTTCCGCCGCTTTAAAAACACAAAAGGCCGGAATAAAATGAAAATCCGGAAAATAGCGAAAATAGCTTTTGAAGACGGAAGGGTTTTTAACGGTTATTCTTTTGGGCACGAAGGAGAACGTTACGGCGAACTTGTTTTTAACACAAGCATGACAGGCTACCAGGAAATAATCACCGATCCCTCTTATAAGGGCCAGTTTGTGGCAATGACATATCCTCTTATAGGAAACTACGGGGTCAATTCCCATGATATTGAATCAAGAAAACCTTTTCTTGAAGGGTTTATTGTAAAAGAATTCAGCCGTATCGCGAGCAGCTGGCGTTCCGAAAAAAGCATTGAAGAATATTTAAAAGAAAACAAAATTGTTGGTGTTGAAGGATTGGATACCAGGGCTATAACAAGGCATGTGCGGCTTGCGGGGGCAATGAAAGCGGTTATTTCAACGGAAGATATGGATGATAACAGTCTTGTGCAAAAAGCTGGAAAGTCAACGGGCCTTGTAGGAATCGATCTCGTGACAGAAGTCACAATTGATAAGCCTGTTGAATGGAACAAGCAGGGAAAGTTTAAGGTTATTGTATTAGATTGCGGGGTCAAATATAACATTTTGAGAATCCTTGAAAGAAAAGGATGTAAGGTCGTTTGTGTCCCGGCATCAACACCGCCTGATAAAATACTCGCGTATGGCCCGGATGGATTGCTGGTTTCAAACGGCCCCGGGGATCCCTCCGCCGCGGCCTATGTTGTAAAGACTGTTAGTAAACTTATTGAAAAACTTCCAGTTTTCGGTATTTGTTTTGGCCACCAGATCTTAGGGCTGGCCCTGGGCGGAAAAACTTATAAGCTTAAATTCGGGCACCATGGCGCGAACCATCCTGTAAAAAATATGTTAACAGGAGCAGTCGCTGTAACTTCGCAAAACCACGGATTTTGCGTAGATGTTGAATCCATTGACAAAAATATTGTCGACATTACGCATATAAACTTAAACGATAATACAGTCGAGGGGTTAAAGCATAAAGGATTGCCTGTTTTTTCGGTGCAGTTTCATCCAGAGGCGTCACCCGGGCCTCATGACGCGGAATACCTTTTTGACCAATTTATAGAGAATATGGAGAAAACCGATGCCCAGGCGCGATGACATAAAGAAAATTCTTATAATAGGTTCAGGGCCTATTGTTATCGGACAGGCTTGTGAATTTGATTATTCGGGTACCCAGGCCTGTAAGGCGCTGAAGGAAGAAGGATATGAAGTTGTACTCATCAATTCCAACCCCGCGACTATAATGACGGATCCGGATATGGCCTCAAAAACTTACATAGAGCCTGTAACCCCTGAATTCCTTGAAAAAGTTATAGAAAAAGAAAGGCCGGATGCCGTTTTACCTACTCTTGGAGGACAAACAGGGTTAAACGTTGCTGTTCAGGCTTATGAGATGGGTGTAATGGATAAATACGGAGTAAAGATGATAGGTGCCGATTATGACGCCATTAAAAAAGCGGAAGACCGGGAGTACTTCAAGGCGGCAATGAAAAAGATCGGGTTGGATCTTCCTAAAAGCAGAATTGCTTATGATATGGAAAGTGCCTTGAAAATCGCGAATGAGATAGGATATCCGCTTATTATACGCCCCAGTTTTACTTTGGGCGGAACCGGAGGCGGAATTGTCAACAACACGGAAGAGTTTAAACATACGGTAGTGCTGGGGCTTAAGAACAGCCTTATAAGCGAAATACTGATTGAAGAGTCTGTCGCGGGATGGAAAGAGTTTGAGCTGGAAGTCATGAGGGACAAGAAAGATAATGTGATAATTGTCTGCTCTATTGAAAATTTTGATCCTATGGGAGTCCATACCGG
>JAGLRQ010000131.1 GCA_023136205.1 Candidatus Auribacterota bacterium | reverse complement strand
AAAGATTTGCAGGGTAAAGTTGTTACGTTTTTGGAGTCTCAGTTTGGTTTTGAAGTTAATGTCGTAGATACTTGTAAAAAAAGGATAGATGCGGATTCGATGTTGAAGCTTATGCTTGATACGGACTTGTGTATTTCGGGGGGTGGCCAGACTCTTTATGAACTGGCGGCAGTAGGTGTTCCTACAATAGCAGTTTGTTTCGCGGAGAACCAGGAGCTTAATTTGAAGAGCCTGCGGCAAAATCTTTTTATTGAGAACGCGGGCTGGTATAACGGCCCTGACTTGTCGTTAAATATCGCGGAAAGTGTTAATGTTTTGCAATCTCATAGGGAAAGGCAGAAACGTAAAAAAAGCGGAAATGCTCTTGTGGATAGAAACGGAGCAATAAGAATAATTAAAAGGAGTAAATTGTGGGAATAGAAAAAAAATTAAAGATTTGCTTTATGGGCGGCAGGCAGGCTGGCCTTGTAGGCGCCCTTACGGTATTGTCTAAGGGATATGAAATTTTATCTGCCGTTAGTTATTCCGAAGAGCTTACGGATGTCCTGGAATCTTTTGGGATTCCTGTTTATAAAAGCGTAAAAGATGAAAATTTTATTAAATTTTTAAATGAATCAGATTTGCTTTTAAGTGTGCATGGAAGAGAAATTGTTAAACAGAACTTGCTGGATTTACCGAAGCTGGGCGCGGTTAATGTCCATCCTTATTTGTACAAATACAAGGGGGCAAATCCCGTAGGGCGTGCTTTTGCTGATAAAGAGTTTAAAGCGAGTGTCGGCGCTCATTTTATGACACAAAAAGTGGATGAAGGGGAAGTCCTCTTTGAAGAATTTTTAGATGTTGCCGGGAGCAGCAGCGTAGAAGAGATTTATAACAAAATGTATCCTTATTACAGTTTGATAATCTTAAAAATGCTGGATAAAATTTGTCATGAAAACAGGTAGTGTTATAAAAAAACAAAAACGTTGTTTTGTCGTTGCCGAAATTTCGGCAAATCACGGCCAGAATTTTAACCGCGCGGTGGCAATGATAAAAAAGGCGAAAAAATGCGGCGCGGACGCGATAAAACTTCAGACTTATACCCCGGATACACTTACGATAGACTCCTGCAAGAGGTATTTTAAGATAGATCATCCGAAGTGGGGAGGGCAGACATTGTATAGGCTCTACAGCAAAGCATATACTCCCTGGCACTGGTTTAAAAAACTTAAAAAAATTGCGGATGACGAAGGCATAATATTTTTTTCAACAGCTTTTGATAAAACAGCGGTTGATTTTCTTGAAGATATAAATGTTCCATTGCACAAAATAGCCTCTTTCGAGCTGGTTGACATACCTTTAATAGAATATATGGCAAAAACAAGAAAACCGGTGATTTTATCAACCGGAATGGCTGATTTATCTGAAATAAGAGAAGCGGTAAATGCTGCTAAAAAATCAGGTGCGAAAGATATAACACTCTTAAAATGCGTAAGTAGTTATCCTGCCCGTCCGCGGGAGATGAATCTTAGAACAATAACCGATATGAAAAAAAGGTTTAACCTTCCTGTTGGGCTTTCGGACCACACGATGGGAACTGGTGTATCAGCCGCGGCTGTTACTCTGGGAGCGTGTATGATTGAAAAACATTTTACTTTATCACGAAAGATAAAAACTCCCGACAGTTTCTTTTCTCTTGAGCCGGCAGAACTAAAAGATCTGGTTGATAATATTCGCATGGCGGAAGACGCCCTCGGGAAAATACATTATGGATTAACCCCCGGCCAGAAAAAAAGCCGTGTTTTCAGAAGGTCTTTGTTTGTTGTAAAAGATATTAAAAAAGGGGAAAAGTTTACGGAAGATAATGTCCGTTCCATAAGGCCGGCAGATGGGCTTAAACCCAACAATTTTAAAAAAATTTTGGGAAAAACGGCGAGGAAAAACATTAAAAATGGAACCCCTCTCGACTGGAAGCTTATTTCATAGGAAAACCAATTTTTTATTGTAAAATGAAACGTTTTTTTTTACTCGATTATTATGATCCCTCTATTAATTATCAAGGGGAAGGTATAATTTCTCTTGACTGTTCTGCCTCATATTATTTAGATAAAAATAATCTTAAATACAAAATACTCGAGGACTACTATTCCGAAAAAGATTTGAGAGCTGAGGAAAAGGATTATTATTTTGACCAGCTTAAGTGGTTTGAATCTTTTGATGGCTTTCTAAAAGAGCATATCTCTTTATGTTTCAGGTTTGACATACCTCTTGCCAGAGCAAATTATCTGCGTCTTAAGTACTTTGTAGACACGATAGTAATATATTCCTTTATAATTTCTAAATTTATTGAAAAAGAGAAAGAAATTGAGGAAGTAATTTATGTTGCTAAACCTTTTCCCGAACAGAACGGCGAATCTATCTTTGATTTTAAGCGAATAAACCGAAAAGTATTTAAAGATTTGTTAGAGCTATTTTGCAAAAAGAGCAATATTGCTTTTTCCACGCGAATTGCTGATGAAAAAGGGTTGCGGCGAAAAGAATCTTACCATGCGGGATTTGGTTGCAATCCATCTCTAAAATCCTTTCTCAAAAGCATTTATAATTTTGTTAAGTACGAAAAAGTTACAAAGCTTTTAACTTTAAATGCTGCCTTTAAAAACCGGCATGTCTTTTTTATGCACGCGGGATCTGTTGACGTAGATTATCCGCTGAAAGAACTTCTGGTAAATGGGGCAAAAGTTTACTTACAGGAAAAGGACAAGGTGCTGCGGGAAGATTTATTTTTAAGAAAGTCTCTTGATATACAGGAAGCAGATAGTGGTACTCTTAAACAAATAGAGGATGAGTGTGTGCGGTGTTCCAGGTTATTAAAAGATGATAAGAAAATAATTCCGTGGATAAACAATAAATGCGGGCTGGATGTATCGTTGATAGTTGTTGCCTTTCTGGAAAACTTTATTTCTGAGGATTGTTGTTGTGTTCTTCAAAATGCTGAAAAAATGCTTGGTTTTTATAAAAAAAATAAAATCGATTGTATATTCGCGAGAGGAAATACTGATAGGGATTCATTGGGCTCTATAATAGCGGCGAAATATATGAGAGGCGCGAAAAGTGTATGTGTGCAGCATTCTAACTTTGCTTTAAATAATGAGGTGTTTGCCGTAATTGAGATGGAAACATACGATTTTGTTTTAACGCGTGATGATATATCCCATGAATATTACAAAAGAGCACTTTCTGAAATATACAGCTGCGACTGTAAACCGGTTCAGTCGGCTCACTATTTAAGAAGCATAAGAGAAAAGAAAAAGACTTTGAAATTTGGTAAAGCGCCGACGGTGATTTATGTAGAAAAAAAATTCCCCGATAGAGTTAGAAGTTTTAACAATATGATCTATCCTCTTAATTGGTATTATAAATACCAGAAAAGTATTGTAGATTTTTTCGGGCGGGAAACAAGTTTTGATTTTGTGTACAAACATTCCATAGGGCAGGAATGGGCAAGGGAGTCAATACTTAAGTATATAGAGGATAAGGGATATAGAAATATAACCGTTCGTGAAGAGCCATTTATAAAATTAGCGAAACATGCGGACAAAGTGATTGTAGATTATCCTTCGGGGGCGCTTTTTGAAGCTGCTAAGGCCGGGAAAAGCGTTCTTTGTGTGTGTGCTGATTATTTTAACATTATTAAAGAAGCAAAAGATGTATTTGGCAGATCCCTGCAAACCTTTTCAGAAATTGAAGACGCTATTTCCATAATAAAAGAGTTTTTTTATGCCAACCCTGATGATTACGTTGTTGAAATACCCTTTTCTGACGATGATTTTGTTGGTATTTTTAATCAGCTTGTTGAATAAAAAAGTTGAAAGTAACTATTAAATTATGTCCAAGAAAAAGGAAATATTAAAACATACTGCTGTTTACTCAGCGGCTAATATTATAACGCAGGCTGTTGGCGTGATTGGCGCTATTCTTTCAAGGAAGTTTTTAGGCCCGGTACAGGTAGGAATATGGGCGGTTCTTCAGGTAGTGTTGAATTTCGCAAAATACATTACTCTCGGAACAACAACGGCAATCAACATTGAAATTCCCTATCAGATAGGTAAAAAGGATGAGAAGGCAGCAGATAAGATTAAAAACATTACATTCAGCTTTATTACTATTGTTTCGACTGTTGTCGCGATTGGCATAATAGTTTATACTTTTTTATTCAGGGAAAAGCTTTCAGAAGAACTTTTTTATGGGCTTATCTTTGTTTCGATAATTATTATACTTCAGAGAATAAATAATTTCTTCATTTCGATTCTCCGGGCGTATAAGAATTTTTATATTGCCGGAAAGCAAATGGTCTTATCCGCGATTATAAATGTCATCCTTGTAGGTGTCCTGTCATATTTTTTTAAGATCTACGGATTTATGTGGGCCACAGGGCTTAGCCTTATTTTTAATATAGTTTATATATACTATCACAAAAGATATAAATTCAAAATTGCCTGTGATTGGAAACAGCTTAAAAAACTTATCCTTTTTGGGCTTCCGCTGAGAGTCCTGGGGCTTATGGGAACTCTTTTCAGATCTATCGACAGGATAATGATAATAGGCATGATTGGATACAGGTTTATGGGGTTTTATTCCATTGCGATAATGGCGTGTAATTATCTGACCAGTATTCATACTTCCTTGGCGGTTGTCTTACTGCCGCATTTCCAGGAAAAATTTGGAGAGAAAGATGATAAAAACGATTTAAGAAAATATTTAAGCCAATCGGCTGCCGCATTTTCGGATTTTTTGCCGATTGTAATAGGCCTGACATATATATGCGCGCCTTATTTTATAGGGTTACTTTTGAAAAAGTTCGTTGAAGGTATCCCGGCGTTAAAATTCCTTGTTTTGAGCATATATTTTGTTGCTCTTGGCAATGTTTATGGAAACTACCTTATTACCATTAGAAAGTATCTTGTAATGTATCCGCTGATAATTATTTCATGTATTCTTTCGGTAATTTTGAATTATCTGGCTATAGCCTCAGGGTATGGCATTGTTGGCGTGGCGATTGCGACAACAGTCTCTTTGGCGTTTCATTTTACGGTTATTTTTCTGGCAGCAGCGTCAACAATCTTTTCTACAGTTGAAATAGTTCGATATTATGCGGCAATAATGTGTAAATTTTTGCTTATGGCAGCGCTGCTGTTTTCAATGGACCGTTTTGTAATGAAAGATGAATTGTCAATCCTGAATGTTTTTACATGTGTTGTGATTTACAGCTTTTTGTATATTCCTTTCCTTATCAAAATGAACAGGGATTTTGATGTTTTAAAGAATATCAAAGAAAGGTTTTTGAAAAACAGGCAAAACGCGAGATAGAAGGGGGCCCATGGTAAACAATGTGCAATTTATAGCCGAAATATCAAGTAACCACAATAAAGATCTGGATCGCTGTTTAAAATTTATTGAAACATCGAAAAATATCGGCTGTGATGGAATAAAATTTCAGCTTTTTAAGATAGATAAACTTTTTGCCCCTGAAATATTAAACGCGAGTCCCCGGCACCGTGAAAAACAAAATTGGGAACTTCCGTTAGAATTTATTCCGAGACTTAAACAAAAATGCCATGAGTTAAATCTGAAGTTTTTGTGTACTCCTTTCTATCTTGAAGCAGTTGAAGAGCTTAAGCCATATGTTGATTCTTATAAGATAGCATCGTACGAATTGCTATGGCATGATTTGCTTGAGTCTTGTTCCAAAACTAAAATACCTGTCATTTTATCAACAGGGATGGCAACCATAGACGAAATTGATTCAGCGGTACAAGTTATAAAGTCTGCCGGGGCAAGAGATGTAACATTGCTTCATTGTGTTTCCGCTTACCCGGCGCTTGTAGAACAATGTAACCTGTCAGCTATAAAAACACTGAGAGACCGATATAAATGTGAAGTAGGATGGTCTGACCACAGTGTTAAAGATTCTGTTATATACAGGGCCGTTTATAAATGGAATGCTTCGATGATAGAATTCCATATGGATCTTGATGGTTCCGGAGAAGAATTTCAGATTGGACATTGTTGGTTGCCGGATCAAATCGCGGCAGTTATAAATGCTGTAAGAAATGGCTCAGAAAAAAAAGAGGATTTTACTCTGGCTGATGGAAATGGGGATAAGGCTCCTGTGCAAAGCGAGTTTGAGGATTGTGTTTGGCGTGCTGACTCTTCTGATGGCCTTAGGCCTCTTTTAAAGATTAGAAAATCCTGGAAAAAATAATGAGAACAGTTGCTATTATTCAGGCAAGAATGGGTTCATTAAGGCTGCCGGGCAAGGTACTAATGGATTTATGCGGCAAACCCGTACTTTGGCATATTGTTAAAAGATTAAAACAGTGTAGTAACTTGAATGATATTGTTGTGGCAACCTCGACTACCGAAGCCGATACCACGATAGTTAAGTTTTGTAAACGATACAAGATCAAATTTTTCAGAGGCAGTGAAAGTGATGTTTTAAGACGTTACATTGATGCGGCAGATAATTTTAAGGCGGATTATATTGTAAGGATTACCGGGGATGCTCCTTTAATAGAGCCAAGAGAAATAGACAGGTTCATTAAGGTAATGACTGGTAAAGGGGCGGATTATTTTGTAGAGGATCCGGATGTCTTTAGCATTCACGAGGGATTTTCAGTAGTGTCTTTAAGCATACTTAAAAAAGTTTATCGATTATCTGATATCCGGGATTATCATAAAGAGCATGTAACTATTTATCTTAAGGAACACCCTGAATTTGGGAAAACAGTCTGTTTTAAGCCGGCAAAAGTTTTCCAAAAGGCCGGGTATAGATTATCTATCGACAACATGGCAGATTTTAAGTTTATGGAGGGTATTTACAAGCGTTTTTGGGATCGTAAAAACATAGTGGATTTAAAAAAAATTATCAGATTTTTAGAGAAAAATCCTCACTTGAAATCTATTAATGCCCATGTTTTACAGAAAAAACCTGAAGATAAAAGCAGGAAAGTATTATTTATTATTGACGGGGGGCCTGATTTAGGGTTTGGACACTTTATGCGCGCAACCCTTATTGCTAAATACCTGGTTGAGAACAAAAACTGTGGAGTTCTTTTTGTAACAAACAACCATTTGTTGAATAAGAAGATAATAGAGTTCGGGTTTGAATGCTTTCTTTTTGCTTCTGAAGACTTCAATCCGAAACACATATGGCAAGTTATAAAAAA
>JAGLRQ010000130.1 GCA_023136205.1 Candidatus Auribacterota bacterium | reverse complement strand
TCAAGTTCATGGGAAAGGCCTGAGAGTTTCTCTTCAATTTGCTTTGTCTTTTCCCTTTCCAGATCAAGTTCTTTTACAAGTTTTTGAGCCAGGCTTATTTGTCTATCAAGCTCTATTTTTAGCTGACCTTTTTCTTTCTTCTCAACCTGCAAATCATCCGCAAGCTTTTTTGCTTCCTCTCTTTTCTCTGTTAAATCTTCCTCTGCTTTTTTCAGACTGCTCTTTGTTTGATTAAGTTCATTGACTGTCCTGATAATATTTTCCCCCAGGCTGGAAAGAAGTTTATCTCTTTCTCCGGGAATTACAAGTTTCTTAAGGACATCTTCTTCGGAATTTTCAAGCCCAAATTCGACAGCGGCTTTTGAAATGCAACCGGCAAGGGCATCGGCTCTCTCTCTTTCGTTGATTTTATGTGAAAATAATACTGTCGTTACACCAAGACACACTACACTTAAGATAGACACAACTATTATTCCACCTTTAACAAGTTTCCCCATGAAAGAACCCTCCAAAACCACCGTTTAATAAATGGCAAAACGCTAAGAGTGAATTCTATTATCTGCCACCTTAAAAGTCAAATGATTTTTTGAACACTTAGGTCGAGAGTGCCATCACTTTTTGAGGGTAAGAAGCTTTGATATCTCTTTTTTGGCTTCCTTTAAATCTGCCAGAAAGTGCATAGGATTAAGAGAGAGAACCCCCAGAGCCATTGCCAAATCCCTGATCTTCCTATCCGATGTTATAACTGTTAATTCTTTTTTGCTTTCAGCGTTATAAACAGCTCTTTCAATCGCGGTATCAGCCGTTATCTCTTTTGAGGTAAAAATCACCTTAAAGTGCGGGCTGCCTTCGATTTTGTCCTTACTCCGGATTTTCCCGTCAAAATAGACTTCAATTGCTATATCTTTGAAATCAGCCAGCATTTGGAGACTCCGGATAAGCTCTTCCCTCATACCGTCAAATGTCTTTGAGTTAAACACATGCTCTTTTTTCCAAGCATGAAGAAGATTATAACCATCTATAAGATATTTTTTCATATAGTAGATACTGTAGTTCGTGAATGGTGAATGGTGAATCGTGAATAGTATAAAAAAGATTCATTAATCACTGCTTTTCAATATTATAACCATAACCCTTTCTGATAAAAGCACATACCATCTTTATATCAGGCCTAAGAATAATATTATATTTTTGCTTTACCTCAAGAGTATCATTCATTATAATCGTTTTTTCAAATCATTACAAAGGAGAACTTTAGTATGCTTATAAAAATGCATAAATATTCAAAATATATCCTTATAGGTATATTGGTTCTTATCATTCCAGCCTTTGTTTTATGGGGCGGAGGCGGAGGCGGCAGCCCCGAAGGACCAATTACAGGATTCATCTTTGGCAAACCCGTGGACAGCAATGAATATTCTTCCAGCTTAAGAGGAGCGGCCTCCTGGCAAATCATCAGCTTGTGCCTTTTCTATAAAGTCCAGAATTATGAAACAATCCTCGCGAACAAACAGGTCCTTGAGAGCATAATATCCCAGGAAAGCGCCTTAAGAAAAGAAGCATGGAATAGACTGCTGTTCGAAAAGGAAGCCGGGGATATGGGAATACTCGTATCGGACAAAGAAGTGACAAAATGGATAGCAAGGTTTCCTCTCTTTCAGACTTCAGGCCGTTTTGCTGAAGATAAATTCAATACAGTGCTCCGCTTCCTCTTTTTCAACAGCACTCAATCCGGGTTTATAAAAGAACTTAAGCGAAGTCTTTTAATTGAAAAACTTCAAAACCTGATAACTACCAACATAATGGTAACTGACAGCGAAGCGGAAAAATATTACATAAAAGAAAATGAAAAAAGGGATCTTTCTTTCTTGTCCTTTCCATATAAAAACTACGTTGACAAAGTTTCCTGCACCGGAGAAGAAATTGAGCAATACTATAAAAACAACAAAGAGCTTTTCAGAGTAGATGAAAAAGTAAAAGTAGACTACATAACACTTGAAATCAATGATAAAGATCCGACAATAAATATCACTAATGCGGAAAAAGAAGCATTTTACAGCAAGAATAAGGAGCGGTTTAGAAAAAAGGATAATTCTCTTAAAACATTTGATGAATGCAAAGAGGATATATCAAAAACCCTTACAATGAAAAGAGCTTCTGATCTTGTGTCAAATAAACTTACGGATATCTTTTTTGATATCGATAGCGGTAAGCTGTCAGCGGAAGAAGCCGCGAAAAAGCATAATGTCCAGCTTCAAAAATCCGATTTTTTCACACGGTTTGAATCAATTAAAGGCATTTCCAACCCTATAATATTCGCAAGAGTCGCGTTCACTACCGAAATTAACAAGGTATCCGCGCCTGTCTTTCTCGGAAATGAATTCGTGATACTTATTCCCAGGGTAAAAATGCCATCAAAAATCCCTCCATTTGATAATTGTAAAAATAGAGCCGAAGAATCGCTGAAAATCTCAAAAGCAAAAAAGATAGCATATAAAGAGGCCGGTGTATCAAGAAAAAGGATGGAAGAAAAAATTCAAAAAACTCCGGATACCCCGCTAGAAAATATAGCAAAAGAACTCGGTTTTGCCATTGAAACTTCTAAATCCGTTTCCGCCTCCTCTAAAACACAGGCGGGTGACGAAAGCCCACAATTCAATAATGTAGCATTTTCAATCGGTGAAAACATTTTAAGCGAACCGATAGAAATTATGTCAGGAACAGTAATCCTCTGGATAACCAATACAGTAAAACCGGATATGTCTGCTTTTGAAAAGAAAAAAGAAAACTATAGAGAAAAAGTTGTCAGAGAAAAACAACAGATTGTTTATTATGAATGGCATAAAAACCTTGAGAAAAAAGCTGATATCCAGGATTTAACGATAGAACAAGAAGAAACGTAGAAATGAGCTATATATCATAACATCGTCTGGGCTTTGAAAATTTCCATGCAGTACCGGATTGTTTTGAAATCGCAAAGTTATATGAACAGTTTGCCTTAATTAGCCTCTTCTTCAACGGCTCGTCCACACTGATAACAGCATTTTTTAACCCGGCTTTTTCAACATCCGCTTGAAAATATTGCCATATCTCTTTAACTTCGCGACGGAGAGCAACAGAGTTATTTATATTATAATCAGTCTTATATTTAAGCATCAAAGCAATATTATCCCCGGTACAAGATACCTCTCCGACCCCTATCAGTTTTATTTTTTTTCCTGATGGAAGCTTGTGCAAAATATAATCCGGTACTTGCTCATCACAAGAAGCCAGGAAAAAAACTAAAAGTAACAATCCAACAAAGCGAAACATCATAATAGAATTCCTTTTAAAACAGACTATAGACAACCAAATCTTCCTAAAGTATTACTCATAATGTACATATATACAAGCCATTTTTATAACTCCTGTTTTTCACCTATCCATGACTATTTTTGTTTTTTGGCCGCATTTTAAACATTTATTATCTTTCACTGAGACAATCCTGGTGTCATAACCGCTTCTTCCTACAAGAACCTCTCCACAAGAAGGGCATTTTGTATCCGACGCGCCAGGTAAATCCGCATTTCCTATATAAACGTAACTAAGGTGTTTTTTAGCGATAGAATATGCTCGCTTAAGAATAGTATCCGGCGTAAAAGGGGTATCAAACTTATAATTCGGGAAATATCTGCTTATGTGAAATGGTGTATCCTTTCCAATCTCTTTTTCTATCCACCCGCACATTCCTTCAATTTCCTGAACAGAATCATTTTCCCCGGGAACAATAAGATGGGTAAGTTCTACATGGCAGTGTCGGGAAGACAATCTTATAGTCTTCAGGACAGGTTCAAGGCTTCCTCCACACAAACGCCTGTAATAATCTTCTCTGAAAGATTTAAGATCTATGTTCATCGCATCGATCAAAGGCAAAAGCTCTTCCAGGGGTTTCGGTTCTATATAACCGTTTGTTACTAAAACATTTTTAAGATTCTTTTTTCTGCAAAGCTCAGCGGAGTCCCTGACATATTCATACCATATTAGGGGTTCCGAATATGTATAGGCAATACCTATGGAATTTTCTTTAAGAGCCCGGCCAACCAATTCTTCAGGAGAAATGTAACTGCATACAGCTTCCACATTCTGCGAAATCTGCCAGTTCTGGCAATAAGGGCAGTGAAAGTTGCAGCCTACTGTGCCCGCGCTTAATATATCTTTCCCCGGATAAAAATGATACAGAGGTTTTTTTTCTATAGGATCAAGTGCTAAACTGCTTACACAGCCATAAATCAGAGTGACAAGCTTCCCATTGGAGTTCTTTCGTGTCCTGCACACTCCAAGAGAACCTTCGGAAAGAAGACACCTGTGCGGGCATAAAGTACATCTAATTTCATCCCCCTCCTTAACACCAAAAAGAGCCTCTTTTTCTCTCATTCAAACTCTCCACGGTAAACAATTCTCTTCATACTCCTTTTACCATACAACTCTCTACATAAGGGGCAACAAGTTTTTTCATCTCATATATTTCTTCCTTTAAATACGGTTTTATTCCCCTGAGAGATGTACTATAGCAGTTCTTTGGGTTAAACTGCTGGAGTGAATATTTTTTCGCGCCTTCTATTGATTTTGCAATCTCAACGACATTTTTTTTGTTTATATAAACCGGGCACACTGTCGTGCGAAATTCATAATCAATCCCCGATTTTTTAATCAGGTTTATCGATTCCACCAACTTCAAAATATCAACATTGTTTACACCTGTAACGCGCGAATACTCCAGGGCATTCAAAGGCGCTTTTATATCCATCGCAATATAGGCAACCAGCTGCCTGGCAATAGCTTTTCGCAATTCCTCGGGGAAATAACCGTTCGTATCGATTTTAACTTTGATACCGCGATTCTTTAACATTTCAAGGCAATTCAATATTCCTCTGCTCATGAAAGGCTCACCGCCGCAAAGGACAAGTCCGTCAACCCAGCCCTTCTTTTCATCCAGATACTTGCACACATCATCCCAGCTGACGGCATCAAGTTCATCGGGTTTTGTAAAAAGTTCATATGAATGGCAATAGGGGCACCTGAAATTACACCCCGGCAAAAATACCTCCGAAGAAATCAGGCCATCCCACTCTATCAAAGTGTTTTTTATAAAACCTCTAATATCGGGAAGAGACTGCATTTATAACATATTAGTTAAGGTTGGAAAAATGCGTTTTAAATTCTTCGGATCTGGGAACTTCTCCATCCCACCTGGCTATTTGACGATTGTCTCTTTCAATTATCGTGGCAGGTATATTTAAAACGTCATTGAAAGCCCCTTCTGCCATTCCCTCAACGGTGTCCATATCGAAAAACACAAGCTCAACTTTATCCCTGCAATCCCATTTTTCAAGAAAATGGTTGAATTTGTTTTTTGTTGTTTCACACTTTGCACAATTTGATTTCCCAAAAATTTTTATTTTCATAAAAACTCCTTCCTCTTTATATTGCCCGTTAAATAATTTTTATCCTTTTTTACAGTTTACAAAGTATAGATTCCTTTCTGTCTGTCTTTAAGTTCTCCCAGCTTGCTTTTATTCCAGTTTTCTATTCTTGAAAAATATCCGACAATCCGGGTCACATGGTAAATATCTTTTCCCTGATAAATCTGAGTCTTCAGCGTTTCCCAATCGTTTTTCTCTATAACGTCCTTTGAAAAATGAGAATGCACGCCTCGACAAGGGTCCTTTACAAATATTCCGTCAACTTTTCCATATTCACCGTCAGACCACTCCAGACCTTCCCCTATACATCTGTCTACAAAACTTATAATCTCCATGTTTATCTTCCTTTATCTTAAGCTTTTACTTTTATTTTTTCCGTTTTTGTTTCAGGCTCGCATCTTTTTGCCGCAAACCGATTTCTTTTCCACTTTATGGACAAAGTTTTTTCCTTAAGCGTTTCCACACCCGGAATGCGAACAGCAGAACAATTCGGACAAGAATTTTTAATGCCTATAAAACTTTTTTTGCACTGGCGGCAAATAGTAAATTCCGGTGATATTGTAATCTGCGCCGCCTGAGTTTTTTCAAAGGTCTTTCTCACAAGATTAAGAACACTTTCCGAGGAAGGAAGCTTTTCACCCACAAAAGCATGGATTATGGCTCCCGATTCTATCATGGTATGAAACTTTGACTGCTTCTCAATCCTTGTAACTATATCCACCTCCGCATCAGCGCGAAGGTGAATTGAATTTGTGTAATAGTATTCATCATTTTCAAAATCGCCTTTTACATACTGCCTGGCTTCAGGAAAAGTCTGCATATCAACTTTCGCCAACCGTCTGGTCGCAGATTCGGCAGGAGATTCCTCCAGGCTAAATTTAACTCCATATTTCTTTTCTGCCTGTTTCGCAAGGAAAAACATATGGGCAATAACTTTCAATCCAAACTTCAGGGCATCTTCATTTTCGTGAAGTTCTTTTCCCATAACAAACTGTGTTGCCTCGTTTAAACCCATTATCCCTATTATGTATGTACACTGCTCAAGGTCAATATAGGGCCTTCCATCCAGAGCCGTCTTCCCGACTTCCCACATTGGCGCTCCGGGATATCTCATGAGTTCATTAATAAACTCTTTCTTCTCAAGATGGGCCTTAACACACAATCCCACGCACCTTTCCACTTCTTTAAGTAAACCTTTCATATTCCCCTTCCCTGCCCGGTAAGCAGCCTGGGGAAGATTAACCGTCACATTCTGAAATCCGCAGAAACGCATGCTCTCTGGATGTTCAAGCATATAATTGTCTTTTATCTTGGTTCTCAGTCTGCAACAGGCCGAGAGCGTCACCTCATCCCTATCAAATATAAAATACGGTGTCCCATTTTCACTGGCAATTTCACAGGCATATTTCAAAATCTCAAACTGCACAGGATCCTTAAACGTTTCTTTATTAATATGAAAATCGCATTTAGGGAATGCAAAAATTCTTCCGCCGTTATCACCTTTTGACCATACTTCGAGCATGGCTTTCGCAAACATCCGGGTTTCTTTCTCGTACTCACTATAAGTTTTACCGGTGTATTTTCCTCCGGGCCCTATAGCAGGTACCTTTTTCATATAATTAGGAATGCCTGTGTGAATATTAAAATCGAGAAAAAGTGTCTGGCCGCCGCGGGAAAACGCGTTCTGAGATCCACTGAAAATAAGATACTGTGCTTCCTGCTTCATTTGTTCATATGACATGCCGACCAGATAAGGCGCATAAAATACATTAATATAACCTACTCCCAGTGCTCCTGCATAGTATGCCTGCATAGAAGCAAGAAAAGTATTAAGGTGCCCTGTAAGCGTCCTTGCATGTTTTGCGGGAGCCGATGACGTATCAAGGTTCGCAAGCTGAAGTCCATATTTCTTAAGATATTCAAGAGAATGGCTTGAACAATAGACCCTCGTTGGATAGCCAAGGTCATGAAGATGTATTTGCCCTTTCAGGTGAGCTTCGGAAATTTCTTCACTAAAAACCTTTTCAAGAGCGTATTGTTTCAGGGTTGTTTCCGCTATCGACAGGTTAATAGCCTCGGGATTGTTTGTTGCTATGTTGCTGTTCTCTTTGCTCTTCGACATAATCAACTGTTCAAGGTCATAGGTCGGCATACCAATAATGGATTGAGTTTTTAGTTTAGTATCATAACCTCTTAAAAATAATTCATTATCAACCAATTCTCTTATGAGTGATGTGGAGAGTTGATCCAACCCTGAATTAAAAATTTTCTTTTCAACTGCCGCCGCTATCTCCTCCGCAACATGCTGCGGAAAACGCGCTTCCCTTATCAGAGCGAGAACTATCCTGGCCCTGTCCCACTTAAACATTTGATCTTTCGAAGACGGGGAAACCATTAGGGCAAGGTCTGTGGAATTACCCGAATGCATAATTTTTTTTCTGACTTTAAGTTCCTGTCGTTTCCTCGCCCGCGAATCCCTGTAAAGAATATAAGCTTTCGCCGTCCTGGCATGCCCTGTTTCAATAAGTATTTTTTCAACTATATCCTGTACTTCCTCAATATTCGGAACAGAACCGGAATAGTTTCTACGGAGGTAAAAAGCACCCGCTTCCGCAAGCTCCTCGGCAAGTTCCCTGTTCTCACCACCAACAGCTTTCGCAGCTTTGAATATAGCTGATGCTATTTTCTTTTTATCAAACGGAACAAGCCTGCCGTCCCTTTTCCGAATATAGGTTCCCTTATCAACCTCTTTTATCATTCTTTTTCCCCTCACCCAAAATACCTGTTATTTCCGACATGAACTGATTAACGTCTTTAAACTGCCTGTAAACGGAAGCAAATCTTACATAAGCGACATCATCCAGTAACTGGAGTTTGTTCATTACAAGCTCCCCTATCTTCTCGGATTTAATTTCTTTTCTGCCTTCTGTTTCAAGTTCCTGCTCAACTTCATCAACCAATTGTTCAATCCTATCTATACCTATAGGCCTTTTCTGGCAAGCTTTAAGGACACCTTCAAAAATCTTGTTTCTATCAAAATCCTCACGAATGTTTCCTTTTTTTACAACAGAAATAGGAACTTTTTCAACTCTTTCATACGTGGTAAATCTTTTTGAACACTTAAGGCATTCTCGACGTCTCCTTATGACCTTTCCGTCGTTGGATGACCTGGAGTCTACCACTTTATCCTCTTCATAATCACAATATGGACACCGCATTCCCAACACCCTGAAGCTAATAATAGTTTAGAAAGAAGAGCAGTATATATAGTGCACTCACCAACCTATCACACCATATATAGTGTGTCAACACTGTTCTCGTTTTTCTTGAAATTTCTCTATTTTAATATCTGCTTCCTTAAACATCTTTACAGCATTTTCATCTGGATACCCTTCCTTAATAATTACTTTTCTGATACCGGAATTTATAATCATCTTCGCGCAGAGAATACATGGATGCACTGTGCAGTAGAATGTACTACCTTCAATATTTATACCAAATTTTGCCGCCTGAATAAGAGCATTCATTTCCGCGTGAAGGCCGCGGCAAAGCTCATGCCGTTGTCCAGAAGGAACATTTTCCTTCATCCGGAGACATCCAATCTCTACACAATGCTTTAGTCCTGCCGGAACACCATTATAGCCGGTCGTAAGGACATGTTTGTCTTTTACTATAACAGATCCGACTTTCCTTCTAAGGCAGGTCGAGCGCCGGGAAATAAGACAAGCAATCTGCATAAAATACTCATCCCAGCTGGGACGGGCATCCCCAATCTTTTTGTTTTTTACCTTTTCTTCTTCTGTCATTTCACTGTTTACCATTCACGAGTCACTATTCACTGCTTCTTAATAAGGCCTTCATACATCGGAAACGTTTCACAAAGCTTTTTGACTTTCTTTTTTATTTCACCCGCAACTTTTTCATTCTCAGGCAAAGAAAGGACCTCCGAAATAAATCCTCCGATAAGTTCCATCTCCTTTTCTTTCATTCCCCTGGTTGTTGCCGCAGGCGTCCCTATCCTTATTCCTGAAGTTACAAATGCCGATTTCGTGTCAAACGGTATCCCATTTTTATTTACAATCAAACCGGCCCCTGCTAATGCTTTTTCAGCTTCTTTGCCTGTTATGTTTTTATTGGTAAGGTCAACAAGGAAAAGGTGATTATCTGTTCCTCCTGATACAATTCTAAAACCCTTCGATCTAAGCGTTTCACACAAAACCTTTGCATTTTTTATTATTTGCGAGGAATATTCAGCAAAATCCGGCTTTAAGGCTTCCGTAAAAGCAACTGCTTTTGCCGCTATAATGTGCATCAGAGGCCCGCCCTGAATACCGGGCATAATGCTTGAATTTATAATGCTGCTCATCATCTTCAGTTTGCCTGTCTTTTTTACTACCAGTCCCATTTTATTCTCAAAATCTTTACCCATTAAAATCATACCGCCCCTTGGGCCTCTTAACGTTTTATGGGTCGTTGTTGTCACAAAATGGGCGTGATCGAGAGGTGAGGGATGATGTCCCGTAGCTACAAGGCCCGCTATGTGAGCCATATCCATCATAAGATAAGCATCAACCTCATCCGCAATTTGCCTGAACTTTTCAAAGTCGATTATTCTGGAGTAAGCAGACGCACCCGCAATTATTAAGCTGGGTTTACATTCTTTCGCTATGTTTAATAGTTCATCATAGTCAAGCATTTCACTTTCTTTGCTGACGCCATAGGAATAAACATTGTACATTTTCCCGGAAAAATTTACTTTAGCTCCATGGGTAAGATGGCCTCCGTGGGCAAGATTCATCCCAAGAATTGTATCCCCGGGTTTCAAAATAGCAAAGTACACTCCCATATTTGCCTGGGAACCGGAGTGAGGCTGGACATTCACATACTCTGCTTTAAATAATGCTTTTGCTCTTTCTATCGCAAGATTCTCCGCGATATCAACACACTCACAACCGCCGTAATATCTTTTCCCCGGGTAGCCTTCGGCATATTTATTTGTAAGAACTGAACCGGCAGCTTCAAGAACAGCGCTGCTGGTAAAATTCTCCGATGCTATAAGTTCTATATGATACTCTTCTCTTTCAACTTCTTTCTGAATAACATCATAAATTTCAGGGTCTACTTCTTTTAGTTTTTTCATTTTATTTTTCCTCTATTGCAACAATTCATCGATTTTATTAATACGTCTTTCGTGCCTGCCGCCGTCAAAATTCGTTTCAAGCCAAATTCTAACAAAAGATTTAAGTTCCCCAAATGGAAATTCCTGTGCTCCGAGACAAAGAACATTAGAATTATGGTGCTGTCTTGTCTTTTTGGCTGTTTTTTCACTGTAGACCAGCGCGGCGCGAATTCCTTCTATTTTATTTGCCAGCATACACATACCTATGCCGTTTGTACAAACAAGTATAGCTCTTTCATTTTTCTCCCTGGCTACACTTTTTGCGGCCGGTATGCCAAAATCAGGATAGTCACAGGACTCTTCACTGCCGCACCCAAAATCTTCAACATCATGCCCTAATTCCTTAAGATACTTTTCCAGGATTTGCTTAAAAGCAAATCCCCCATGGTCACTCGCTATAGCTATTTGCATAACACCTCTACCATATATTCAATTGCCGGTTTCATGCTTTCAAAACACTTTTTATATTCTTTCAAGGGCTTCCCTATGGGATCGAAAATCTCCATATCTTTCAGATCAGCATGGCAGCTGTATTCCTTGAGTAATTTCAGTTTCCCCGAGAAAACCCCGAACTCTGAATGAATCCGGCTCTTATGGCCGCGGGCCATAACCGCGACTATATCAGCTCTATCTATCATCTCAAGCGTAAGTTTCCTTGCTTTATGATTAGAAATATCTATACCGCTATCACGCATTACCTGTATTGCTTCCGCAGTGGGAGAGAAACCGCAAAAAGTAGAAGTACCCGCGGACCTGGCCTCCATATTCAGTGTCTTTTTTTTCGTAAGATAATTAAAATACCCCTCTGCCATTGGAGAACGGCAACTGTTACCCGTGCAAACAAACAACACATTCTTTTTCATTCGTAAATTTACTTTCGATATTGCTACGTTAGTTTTATTCCTGTTGCATTCTCTATTTCTTCCACTTTTAATGCCCCTTCTCTTAAAAGTTTTTTTTTCGGTTTAGAAAAATCAATAATAGTAGATTCAACACCAAGCCTTGTTTTCCCGCCGTCAATCAAAACATCTATCTTATCCCTGAAATAATTTAATACCGTCCCCGCCTCAACCGGATTAGGCATTCCGCCCGGATTTGCGCTTGGAGCAGCAAGCGGGACATTCGCCTTTTCAACAAGCTTAAGAGCAATTTCACAGGAGGGCATTCTGAAACCAATCTTTTTATCACTGCATTTAAGAATAATTGTAAGAGGCCCCGGCCAAAACTCTTCCATAACTTTCTTAGCATCCCGGACAATATTACAACCAGGATTTATCATTTCAACCGAAGAGATTAACCTCGTAAAGGGTTTCCGTTCGTCGCGTTTCTTAAGTTTAAAAAGCCTGCTCACAGCTTCACTGTTTTCAGCATCAACTCCAAGCCCGTAAACAGTTTCCGTTGGAAAAGCTACAATACCGCCATTTCTGATAACGCGCGCGGCTTTAGCTGCCGCACCCTCAATCTCTTTTGAATTGTTCGCTTTAAAAATCTTCATAACTCGAAATTTTTAATTGCCTTTATTTCTTCTCCGCACTTGCTTTTTTTACCCGCTCGGAAGCAGCCAAAACTTCTTCTTCAAGAACCGTTCTGTAATTTAAAAGTTTATCGAATATTTTTGTATCGGAAAGCGAAAGTATTTCAGCCGCGAGGATTGCCGCGTTCTTTGCCCCGGAAGAACCAAGCCCCATGGTAGCAACAGGTACCCCGGCAGGCATTTGAACCATGGAAAAAAGCGCATCCATCCCTTTAAGATCATCAGATGAAATGGGTACCCCTATAACCGGTATTGTGGTATGAGCCGCAATAACTCCCGCAAGATGAGCGGCTTTACCGGCACCCGCAATAATCACTTTCAGCTCATTTCTTATGGCTTCCTCTGCATATTTTACTACAAGTTTCGGAGACCTGTGAGCGCTTATTACATCTATTTCATACGGAATTTTAAACTTGCCCAGCATATCCCCTGCTTTTTTCATCACTTCAAAATCGGATTCACTCCCCATAACAATTCCAACAACCGGTTTTATATTCATTTCAAGCCCTCCATTTATAAAACATTGTATTGTGTGATGCGTATTGAGTATTGAGTTCTTATTTTTTCGCGCACGACGCATCACGCACGACGCACAACGAAATACCTGCTATTCACGATTCACTGTTTTTATCGCCCTGGCTCCTATATCTTTTCTGAAATGAGCATCCCTGAAATATATGCACCTAACACCCATATATGCCTTATCAATAGCCTTTTTAATATCATTAGCCATTGCCGTTACTCCAAGCACCCGCCCGCCCGATGTATAAAATTTTTCATTTTTTATATTTGTTCCGGCATGAAAAACAAACAAGTTTTCTAATTCTGCCGTTTTATCTAACCCCCTTATTTCATAATCCTTGCTGTACTTGCCCGGATATCCGCCTGAAGCTATCACAACACAAACTGCCGGATTTTCATTCCATTCAAGCTTTATATCTTTCAGGTTGCCTGATGTTACCGCTTTTATTATATCCATGAGATCTGTTTTGAGCCTCATAAGTATCGGTTGTGTTTCAGGATCACCAAATCTTACGTTAAACTCAAGGGCCTTCGGCCCTTTATCAGTAACCATAATGCCGGCATAAAGAACACCCTTATAATCTATCGCCTCTTTCTTGAAACCCGCCAGGATCCTATCAAAGATTTCTTCTCTGATTTGCCCTATCAGCTTACCATTTACGACAGGTGCAGGGCTATAGGCTCCCATTCCACCTGTATTAGGGCCTTTGTCTTCATCATCTATTCTCTTGTGGTCTTGAGATGATTCCATAATCGTGATTGTTTCCCCATCGCAAAATGCGAGAATCGATGCTTCCTCTCCTTCAAGGCATTCTTCAACTATTATTTTATCCCCCGCGTCTCCAAATATCTTTTGCTCCATAATAAGCCTAACCGACTTTCGGGCTTCATCAGCGCTGTTACATACAAAAACCCCTTTTCCCGCGGCAAGGCCATCAGCTTTTATAACAATCGGTACCCCTTTTTTATTTATATAGCCCAACGCGGATGAAACATCTGTAAAAACCTTAAAATCCGCGGTTGGTATATTATATTTCCGCATAAACTCCTTCGAAAAAACCTTGCTTCCTTCCAGGCGGGCACCATTTTTCACAGGCCCAAAAATCTTAAGGCCGTTTTTCTCAAATTCGTCAGATATGCCCGCAGTAAGAGGCACTTCCGGCCCAACAACTGTGTAATCTATTCCGTTTTTAAGGGCAAAGGCAGTAAGCTGTGCTATATTATCTGCTTTTATATTTACACAATCGGCAAGGGAAGCTATACCTCCGTTACCCGGCGCGCAGAATAGTTTTGAGACACCGGAACTTTTGGAAAGCTTCCATACAAGAGCATGCTCTCTTCCCCCTGAACCAATGACAAGTATTTTCATAAAAATTTCCCGCTAGTGTTTAAAATGCCTTATGCCGGTAAATACCATAGATATTTGATGTTCGTTGCATGCGTCAATTACTTCCTGATCCCTGATTGACCCTCCGGGCTGGATAATCGCTATAGCTCCGGCCTCAGCGGCAGCATCAACACCATCCCTGAACGGGAAAAACGCGTCTGAAGCTACAACACTCCCTTTAAGGTCTTTCCTGGCCTTCATAACAGCTATCTTAGATGAATCCACTCTCGACATTTGGCCGGCTCCAATACCTATAGTATGAAGCCCCTTCACATAAACAACAGCATTTGACTTCACATGTTTAACAATTTTCCACGCAAAAAGCAAATCTTCGATCTGTCTGTCAGTAGGTTTCTTGCCTGTCACAATCCTTAAATCCTTTTTTGTTACCCCTTTGGTATCTCTATCCTGGACAAGAATACCACCGACAACCTTTTTAATATCAAATCCCGACATATCTTTCTTTTGGTACCAGGTATTTAATTTTCCAATCTCGATAAGTCTTATATTTTTCTTCTTTTTAAGCACTTCCAGAGCATCTTCGGCAAATGAAGGCGCAACAATTGCTTCAATAAACAGTTTTGAAATCTCATCAGCGGTTTTCTTATCCAGTTCTCTGTTCAAGCCTATTATGCTGCCAAAGGCAGAAACAGGATCGGTTTCAAGCGCTTTAAGGTAAGCTGAATAAATATCTTTTGAAACAGCAGCACCGCAGGGATTGGTATGTTTTACTACAACAGCCATGGGTTCTTCAAATTCTTTGACTATTTCAATGGCGGCATTTAAATCAATTATATTATTAAAAGAAAGTTCTTTGCCGTGAAGCTGTTTTGCCCCAACTACCGAAGGTTCACTGCTTTCAAAAGCCTTATCCTCGAAAAATGCTGCTTTCTGATGCGGATTCTCTCCGTACCTGAGATTCTGCCTCTTGCTGCAGAAAATCGAAAATTCACTTGGTAAGGAATCCGGTATCGCGGAAGATATTTTTTTAAGATAGCTGGCAATAAGGGCATCGTATCTAGAAGTAGTCTGAAAAACCTCTACAGCAAGCCTCATTTTAAGTTCTTCCGACAAAATCTGTTTGTTTTCTCTGAGTTCTTGCAAAACAATCTCATATTTTGAAGGGTTAACAATTACCGCGGCATCTTTGAAATTTTTAGCCGCGGATCTGAGCATTGTAGGCCCGCCTATATCTATATTCTCTACCGCCTCTTCAAGAGTAACGTCTTTTTTAGAAATTGTCTGCTCAAAAGGGTATAAATTAACAGCTACCAGATCAATATAATCAAAACCCATCTTTTTCATCTGTTTTCTATGTTCCGTGTTATTCCTGACTGCAAGAAGCCCCGCATGAACCTTCGGATGAAGAGTCTTCACTCTTCCATCTAACATTTCCGGAAACCCTGTATAATCAGAAATTTTTACAATGGGGATACCCTCATCTTTCAACAGTTTTGCCGTGCCGCCGGTAGATATAATCTCTATCCCGAGTTGATGCAAACCCCTCGCAAATTCAACAATGCCGGTTTTGTCATAAACACTTAAAAGTGCTCTTTCGATTTTCTTCATTTTCCTCCTCACAAATTTATGCAAACTTAACGTCTTTATTCCCCTTTAGAACCTCCCCGATAATAAACCCTTCACCCTTGTTCTTTTCAATTTCTTCGACAATATCCTGAGCCTTGCCTTCTTCCACAACAAGAACCATGCCTATCCCACAATTGAAGGTCTTATACATTTCCATCTCATCAATATTACCCAGAGAAGAAAGCAGTTTAAAAATAGGATTTATTTCCCAACTATT
>JAGLRQ010000013.1 GCA_023136205.1 Candidatus Auribacterota bacterium | reverse complement strand
TTACAAGTCCAAGCGGAGTCTCATAGCTGTCCGTATCGGGTATGGAAGCTCCCCTGAACCCCACAGAATGGGACGGCGCGATAACAATAACTTTTTTTATTTTTTTACCGTCAAGAAGCTTATAACCAAAAGCCGCGGCTTGCCCTGAAAAGGTGTAACCCGCGTGGGGGCTGATAAGAGCGATTACATCTCCTTGAACTTTTTCAGGGGTTGCTTTTTTAAGATATTCTTTTATTTCTTTATTTAATATTTCGGGATTATTTTCGTAAAACATCCCGGCAACAGCTGCCTTACGCATTTTCACACCACTTTCACCTTTTTGTTCAGCATATACCCAGAAAATTGCTATAAAAAAAACTAAAAAGATGCAGAAAAACGTTATAATTCCAGATAAGGATTTCGAATGTTTCTTCATCGGAAATGAATAGCAATTAAGCTTTAAAACCACATTTTACATTATTATAGATCTATTTTTCCGGCATACCCTTTTGTAATTTAATCTTACTGAATCCTGTTATCCCTGTCAATTGTTTGATTTCCCCAGTTTAAACTTGACGGACTACTTCTTTAATTTATATACTTTTCTTCGGTTTAAATCGTGGGGGTATAGCTCAGTTGGCTAGAGTGCTTGACTGGCAGTCAAGAGGTCGAGGGTTCGAATCCCTCTACCTCCACCATCCGCCTTCGTTTAGATTTAAGTATTTCACCCCAGAAGCTTCGGCGGACAAATTCTGAAAATTCCAATGGCAAATGTCCTCCAAAGCTCTAGTGTAGAATAACTATTTTAATTCCAGAACAAGCCTTTTGCCCCTCTTTTAATTAACTTATTCCACCTCAATTTCAAGAATAGAATATCCCCATTCTGTAGCACGCCTGAGACCCATCATTTTGATATATCGAGCCTTAGTATTTATACCAACGGTATCAAGACAACCATCACTATTACTTTCTGTATAAACAGTCCCCCAGTTTATCGCGTCGTCTGAAATTTGTATTTCATACTCACTTCCATAAGCTGTTTCCCAGGAAATAGAAACTGTTGAAACATCTACAACTTTTCCAAGATCAACATAAATCCATTCATCATCCGCAAACTGAGATGACCACCGGCTATTGGAATCACCATCTATAGTTTTTTGAGCTTCTAACCCCGGCGCTTCAAACGAAGATGCTTCTACATCCACAATTTTTAGTTCAGCGGATACAAAAGTGGCACAAACCAACAGGCAAACAAACATTAATACTGTACATTTCCTCATTTTTCCCTCCCTTTGCATTTCCCTGTTCTTCGACCGTTAAATTTCTAATTACATCACACTAACAACATAGTGTTAAAACAATTACACAAAAACCTTCGCTATCCAGTCACCGGCATAATGAGTTAGGCATATAACCACAAGAGCAATTATTAAATGTTCTGCTGCAGCTTTCCAGGGGTTTGTATTTTGTTTTCTTGCCATGAAATAACTGAAAATACCAAGCATGGACAATCCCCAGGCTATACTTACTAAAATCGCTGTTTGAAGTGTACAAAGCAGAAGAGGAACAATAAAGGTCAGCGCAAAAACAAACTTGGAGAAAAAGGCACTTAACGCGGCTACCCATATTTCTTTTGTTGTATGTTTATTTTCGGATTCCTCAGAAATATGGATGCCCAGCGCGTCTGAAAAAGAATCCGCTATTGCTATCGTAAGAACACCGCCTATAACCGCAAGCTTCGATTTGGTCCCCGAATTCAAACCAACCATCAGCCCGAGAGTTGTTATTATTCCTGAAGTCAATCCGAAGCTGAAACCCACCTTAAATGAATGATTTTTATCCATTATTCACCTTATGTTCTTTGGTGCCAGAGAAGGGACTTGAACCCTTACGAGCCGAAGCTCAACGGATTTTGAATCCGTCGCGTATGCCATTCCGCCACTCTGGCACTAGAAATAGAAAAATAATATATCAAGCGTAAAATGTCAATTAAGTTCGTATCTGGTCCTCTCCGGGGAGGCTACGCTACGCGCTACCCCGTGAATCGTATTTAGTATATAGTATTTCGTACCTCTCCAAATCATTTCTTTTTTGAATCCGCGGCCAATTTTACTTTTTTCTGATTTTCTCTGTGTTCTCTGTGGCTAATTTTTTCCTTTTTAGCCTTTCACTCAAAAATCTTCCCGGGATTTAATATGTTACTTGGGTCAAAGAGTTTTTTAATTGCTCTCATTACTTCAAGTTCTTTCTTTCCAACCGCGCGTTTTAAATACTTCTTCTGGATGATACCAATTCCGTGTTCTCCGGAAATAGCACCTCCCATGTCAATAACAAGCTTATATAAATCATCAAGGATCGCGGGTAATTTGTTTTGCCATACACTGTCATCCATATTTTCCTTTAAAATATTAACATGGACATTGCCATCGCCGGCATGGCCGAAATTAAAGATTCTTACCTCGTGTTTCTCCTGCAAAGCATAAATCCCATCCAGCAGCTCCGGAATTTTAAAGCGAGGAACAACAACATCCGAAGACCTTTTTACCGGGCTGAGAGGCTTTATGGCTTCCCTTATTTTCCTCCTTGCTTCCCAGAGTTTTTCCCGCATCGGCCTGTTGTCCGCCACAAAAACATCCTCAGCACCGTTATTTAAGCATATTTTACCCACTTTTTCATAAAGTTTTTCCGTTTCTTTTTGGTCCATACCATCAAGTTGAATCAGCAGATGGGCCTCCGCGTCACTATACGGAAGTTTCCTTTCAAGAAGAGATTCCACAGCTTTTATGCAATTCTTATCCATAAATTCAATAGCAGCCGGAACAATTTTGTTTAAAAGGATCGAAGATACGGTATGCGCGGCATCTTTAATTGTTTTAAAAGGTATAAGCAGATCCGTTACAGCCGCGGGATACGGAAGCAGTTTAAGTGTTATTTCTGTAAAAACGGCAAGTGTTCCTTCGGAACCTATCATTATCCCGGGAAGGTCATAACCCATCACATTCTTTACTATTTTTCCGCCGTAAATAAAATCCGAACCATCCGGCAATACCGCTTTCAACCCGCATACATAATCTTTGGTAACTCCGTATTTAACGGCACGCGGGCCGCCAGAGTTTTCAGCAACATTGCCGCCTATACTGCAGGAATCAAGGCTTGCGGGGTCAACAGGATAAAACAATCCTTTCGCTTCAACTTCAGACTGCAGGTTACCGGTAATTACTCCGGGTTGAACTACTGCCATAAGATTTTTCTCATCTATATCGACAATTTTGTTCAACCCTTCAAGCAAAAGGATAATCCCGCCGCAAACCGCCAGACAACCCCCTGTTGTTCCTGTACCGGCACCTCTTGGGACAATGGGAATCTTTTCACTGTTCGAATACTTCAAAAGTTCCTTTATCTGTTTTATGTTTTCCACTTTTACAACAATATCCGGCCTGCAGCTTAAATCCGGGGTTTCGTCAGTAGAACATTCTTCAAGACTTTCATCATTAAGAAAAGCGTTTTTAACACCTGTAATCTTCTGGATTTCTTCTATCTGTTTATCTGAAAGCATTTATTATTCTCCTTTTTCAACAAACATAAAAAACTTTTTCATTTTCATTAAGATACCTTCTGATAAATCAGATACTATTTTCGAGGGAGGAAGCGATCTTATAAAGCTTTTTCCGTAACTTTTTAAAAGAATTCTCTGGTCAAGAACTAAAATAGCCCCGGTATCATTACTATGCCTTATAAGCCTGCCAAAGCCCTGTTTGAACTTTATCACGGCCTGAGGCAAGCTGTATTCACGGAAAGGGTTACCTCCACTCATTTCTATGTATTCCGCTCTCGCAACCTGAACAGGCTCGGTAGGAACCTTAAAAGGAAGCCTGGTAATTATAAGCAGTTTGAGAGAATCACCTTTTACATCTATGCCTTCCCAAAAACTTTCGGTCGCAAGCAAAACTGACCCTGAATCTCTCTTAAACCTCTCAAGCAGTTTATACCTGTTAAGTTCCCCCTGTTTTAAAACAGTATATCCCATTTTTTCAATTTTACCTTTAAGAAGGGCCCACACCGTCTCAAGCGTATAATATGAAGTAAAAAGCACCAATGATCTTCCCTTCGAAATTTTAATAGATTCAAATATCATCTCTTTTAACATATCTACATAGCCGGCAGTTCCCGGTTCGGCAATTCTTTTAGGAATCCCGACAAAGGCCTGTTGTTCGTAATTAAAGGGGGATTCAAGAACCAGGCCTTTTACCCTGGGTTTTTCTACAAGGTCCAATCCTGTTCTGTTTTTTATAAATGAAAAATCTTTTTCAATAGAGAGTGTAGCCGATGTCATAAGTATGGTTTTATATCTCCCGTATAGAAACTCTTTAAGTTCCTTTGCTACAATAACAGGAGAAGTGCCGAGTTTAACATACGGCCCGGATTTTCCTCCTTTTTTAAATTCCACCCACCTGCAATGTTCATCTTCGTTTTCAATAAAAAAGCCAAAGTCTCTTGCAACACTTTCGAACCTCATAATAATTGACCTTAACTCGATAACTGGAGATTTAATTCTGTCAGATTTAAGAAAATCTTCTTTATCCAGCAGGCCCAAAAACTCTTTTAACCGGCCTCCCGCCCTGACACAACAGCCGCAAAGTTCTTTTATCAGTGGAATAGCGGAATTCATCCAGAAATCACTGTTTTTAATATCAAAAGTTATACGGAACTTGGTATTTTCGGAAGAGGGCTTAAGAAAACCCGTAAAAACCTTTTCGATTTCCTTAAAAAGCGGATCTGCTTCTTGTTGCAACTCTGACAGAGCCGGAATAACCTCATCCCCGAGTTCCCGTAAAACCAGATGTTTTTTATCCTGAGGTATTTTTCTGGAAGAATAAATCAACTTTTCAATAAAAGGAAGAAGCCCTGATTTTTTACCTTTTTTCCTTCCTTTAAGAATCCTTGAAAATATTTTAGATAACCGGAACCTGGAAATCTCCATTCCCATGTTTGAAGTTGCCACATCCTCGAGATGGTGAGCTTCGTCAAAGATTATCCTCTGGAAATGAGGTAATATCGCTGAAGTTGTATAATTTTCCGTAATCTTTCTTAAGATAATATCTGTCATCACTATGTGATGGTTGGCTATAACAATATTTGAATAAGAAGCTTTCTTCCTTGCTTTATAAAAAAAACACCTGCTGAAATAACTACATTTAACCCTCGTACACTGATCGGCATCACACCGCACCATCTCCCATACATTCTCTTTTGGGATATATTCCAACTCTGATTTGCTGCCTTCAGGTGTATTCCCTACCCACTGAATTATTTCCTCCAAAAACTCCTGCTCGTTCTTATTTAAAAAGTTCAGTTCCCTCTTTACACTCTCAACCTTTCTCAGACAAACATAGTTTGCCCTGCCTTTTATCAGACACCATTTAAAGTCAATACCTGTCATTTTCCGCAGCTGTGGAATATCCTTATAAAAGAGCTGTTCCTGAAGATTAATCGTATTTGTGGAAATTATAACTTTTTCTTTATTAACCAGGCTCCAGAGTATTGAAGGAAGCAGATATGAAAACGACTTGCCTGTTCCAGTCCCCGCTTCGACTATGCCAATTTTATTCCTATTAAAACAATCCGCAACAAAACCTAACATATCAACCTGTTCTTTCCTGTATTCGTAACCTTCAAGTCCCGCGGCAATACTGCCATTTTCCATAAAATATTCTTCAAGTTTCTTTTTGTTCAGAGGGCACAGTTTTTCAGGAAGAAACGCTTTTACCACAACATTTACTTTGGCCAATTGATTATCCACTATGTAAAAACCGTTTCCGGCCTGCCCTATGGAAGACGCAATGTTCAAATCGACATCTGAAGGCGTCAGATCTCCTGTCGGATGATTATGGACGACAATATCCCCCGCTTCAAGAATATGAAGTATTGCCGGCACCGCGGACTTGTTGCCCCTTGCAACTTCGTCGGCATCAGTTATCATGAGGTTCTCATCAATTTTACAGATAAAAAACACCTCATTCCCGTCTGCTTCCTTAATTACTGACTTCATGTAATTAATAGCGGATTCACCCATGTATTCTGCAACGTCTGAGTATTTCATTTTCCTATTCTGATTGACTTTAAGCTAAATTTAATATATTTATATACAATTAGTTTACTATCTAATAAAAAAAAGAAAAGAGGAAAATATGCTGCAGACAGCAATCAAAGCGGCTAGAGAAGCCGGAAAACTTATGCTTAACACTTTCGGCAAGGAATTAAAAATTGACAGCGAGGTAAGATATGATACAAAACTCGCGCTTGATAAAGAATGTGAAAAAGTAATTATTGATATTATAAAATCTAATTTTCCCGAACACTCTATTCTAGCTGAAGAAAGCGGGCAGACTAAAAATAAATCCGATTACACATGGATTATAGATCCACTGGACGGAACAGCAAATTTTGCGAAGGGTATTCCTCAATTCTGTACATCAATAGCTCTGGTTAAAGGCGGTGAACATATTCTCGGAGTGGTTTTTGATCCTCTTAAAGACGAGTTATTCCACGCTGAAAAAGGCAAAGGCGCCTATTTAAACAATAAAAGAATATATACAAGTAATGTAAAAAGCTTAGAAGATTCTTTCATGATATGCGGATTTATGAAATCTGAAGAAACTATTAAACAAGGCCTCGGTTTTTTCAAGGATTTGGTACTCAAGGTAAAAAAGGTAAGAATCATGGGCGCCGCGGCACTGGATTTATGCTGGGTAGCTGCCGGAAGATTCGAACTTTATTTCGAATATGGAATCATGAGCTGGGATATCGCAGCAGGTACAGTAATACTTCAAGAATCCGGCGGCAAAATCAGCACCCGTGAAATCACTGAAAATACATTTAACGTTGTAGCTACTAACGGAAAAATACTGCCTGAAGAAATCCCGGTTACTTAAATAAGGACAACAAGAACTTCGTGTTTCTTCTTGTCCTTAAAAGGTTTTATCATATTCCCTGATATTTCTTTACCGTCAACAATAATACTTCTAACGCCCTTGTAACTCCCTTTGGGATTTCTTACCCTTATGTGATATGTGGCTCCCCTAAACTTTCTGGACATTTCAAAGTGTCTCCAAGTTGAAGGGATACACGGGTCAATTATTAAACCATCGTAAGTCGGCCTTACTCCAAGTATCCATTCACAGGCAATTCGGTAATACCATGCGGCAGAACCCGTATACCAAGTCCAGCCTCCCCTTCCAAAATTAGGTGAATCAGGGCCGTCAACATTACCCGCAGTCACATAAGGTTCACATTTATAAAGGTCGGGAGCTTGCGTACTGCGCTTTATCGGGTTAAAACTTGAGTATAATCTGTAAGCAACATCCGGCCTGCGGGCTACACACTCCGCCTGTATTGCCCATACTCCCGCGTGAGTATATAATCCCCCATTTTCCCTCATTCCCGGAGCATATCTTGTCAGGTAACCTATCTTCGGATTAGGAACATCATAGGCGGGGTGGAAAAGAATAGGCCCATACTCTTTGTAAAGGTTTTTCTCCATAGAAGACAGCATTGATTTTATTCTTTTGGGGTCATCTACTACTCCGTTGATAATAGCCCAGGTCTGAGCGTTAAGAAATATCTTGCCGCTCTTCTCAGCTGAACTCCCTAGAACATGACGGCTATCGGTCGTTGCACGCCAGAACCATCTGCCATCCCAACCATACAGATTCACAGCCTTTTTCAATTTTCTCGCCTCTCTAATACACATATCGGCCGTCTTTTTATCCTTCATAACTTTTGCAAGGTGAACAAATTCATTAAGAATCCCGTATAGAAAATGACCCATCCAAATGGACTCGCCTTTCCATTTATCGCCGCATGAGCTCAACCCGTCATTCCAGTCACCTTCTCCTATAAGAGGCAAGCCTCTTTTGCTCCGCCTTGAAAGGCTTTTCGCTATGGCTCTTTTGCAGTGCTCATACAGACTTGCCCTTCCCTTATCAACAAAAGGTTCCATTTCTTTAAGGATAGGGAAATCAACTGTTTCTTTAAGATAATTAACTATTATAAACGGAAGCCAGAGCAGGTCATCAGAAAATTCAGATTTAGGCCCTTTATCTGAAAGGGTATTCCACCAGTGATAAACTGTTCCATCGCTAAACTGATGGCGAGCGTGATCAAGAATTCTTTCTTTTGTTTTATCAGGATTAAGCGGAAGAAATATCTGACTGTCCTGAAGCTGATCTCTATAACCGTAGGCACCGCTTGACTGATAATACGCGGCACGCCCCTGAATCCTCGCGGATATAGTCTGATATTTCATCCATATATTAGTTAGAACATTCATGTTTTCATCAGGGGTCTTTATTTCCACACCACTCATAAGTTTCTTCCAGGAATCACGAACAGCATTCAAAGCTTTATAAGCTTTTGCGGGGGTAATATACTTCCTTACCGTCTTGCTGATTTCATGCTCACTTTTCTCCATACCAAGGATAAATACAACTTCTTTGGTTTCATCGGGTTTAAGCTCTACTTTTGACCTGATTGAACCTATGGAATCATTCCATTTACCTATGGTTTTGGAAAGACGGCCTTCCTTAACAGCTTTTGGAGACATAAGATCCCCGTACATGCCTAAAAATTCTTCTTTATCACCTTCATATCCGGAAACAACAGAAGAAGTATGGTAACCTACATACGGCCAGGTTGTGTTCCACGGCGGCTCTGTGTCGGATACCCCGCCCAGACGCTTCCTAATTGTAAGAATTTTACTGGCATTATTGAACCTGGTCTCCTGAAATACCTTATGGAATTCCCTGTGTGAATCCGGCCAGGATCCGTTTAACCATTCAAGATATGAGAATAAATTCACAGTCCTTTTTTTGTCTGATTTATTATGTAATTTCACAATCCAGATTTCACAATCATCTTTTAGGGGAACAAACATACTCATTTCGGAATACAATAAGCTCTTTTCCATTTTGAAGACTGAGTATCCCACTCCGTGAACACACTGATAATAATCATATGTTGTACAAGTAGGTTTCCAGGCCGCTGACCAAAAATCACCGGTATCTTCATCCCTGATATAAAGATATTTACCGCTGTTATCCTTTATAAGATCCTGTTCCCATCTGGTTAACCTGTTTAGATTGGAATTATATGCCCAGCTGTACCCGCCGCCTGTCTGTGAAACGGTAAACCCGTATGTTTCGTTGCAAATAACGTTGACCCAAGGTCTTGGAGTATCCGGCCGCTCAATTATATACTCCCAGCCATCTGGACTAAAACAACCGTACTTATTCTTAATTTTCATACGCTAACTCCTGTGCTGCAATATGTTATATCGTTTTACCTAAATAATTCCATAAGTCTCTACGCTAGAGAAACTTCGCAAATGATAGCTTAAAGAGATATATAAGTCAAGGAAACTAAAAACCAATCCGTATTTCGTGAATTATGAATCATGTTAGGGTTAACTCACCAATTACAATTTTGAGCAAACTTCTGTTGACACTTAAAGCTTTATTATTATATTATTCAGCGTTGTTTTTCAGTGGTAAATGCGGCGGGAATCCCTGATGTTTAAAGTTCAGAATGGCTTCGTAGAAATCGTCGTTTTATATTAGATAAGTAAATCGGTGGTGGCTATAGTGTAATGGCAGCACAAGAGACTGTGGTTCTCTTAGAGCGGGTTCAAATCCCGTTAGTCACCCCAATTTATAATTCAGATTCCCTTTTTTTCTCTTTACTTCCACTGCTCTTCAAAAACCCAGAAGGTTTCGCAGATCCTCTTTAAAATCTTTTCTCTGTTTCTTGAATCATTTTAGATTCCTTGATCTTTGTAGGTATGATTACAAGGTAACGTAATGCGGTTTTATTCTTTTTATCCAGTTTTAAAACATCCCGGTATTTCGCTTTAGCCTGGATATATTCTTTTTTCTTATATAAAGACCGCGCTTCAGACAGTAGAGAAACAACTTTTTTCTTGGTTTCTACTTCTTCACGGGCTAATTTTTTACAGCGCTCTTTCTCTTTCTTTTCGGTTTCAAGCTTTTTCTGACGATTAATTTCTTCTTGCCGCGTTTTCTTTTCCAGTTCCTTCTGATTGACCTCTTCTTTCTTCTCGGCTTTGATTTCTTTCCGGCGTTTAAGCGCTTCCTTCTTTTTCTGCTTTTCTAACTCTTTCTGCCGTTTGACCTTTTCCTTCCTTTCGGTTTCAAGCTTCTTCCGGCT
>JAGLRQ010000129.1 GCA_023136205.1 Candidatus Auribacterota bacterium | reverse complement strand
ACAGGGAAGAAGCGCTTAAAATAGCAAAGAAAATCGGATATCCCGTTATCATAAAAGCTTCCGCCGGCGGGGGGGGAAGGGGAATGAGAACTGCCCATAACGACATAAGCCTTGTAAATGCCTTTTTGACCGCAAAGTCTGAAGCTGAGGCCGCGTTTCAGAACAGCGATGTTTATCTTGAAAAGCTTATTGTAGAACCTCGCCATATCGAAATTCAGTTGCTTGCCGATTCACACGGCAACATTGTCCACCTTGGTGAAAGAGACTGTTCAATCCAGAGGCGCCACCAGAAACTTCTTGAAGAATCCCCATCTCCATTTGTCGATTCTGATTTAAGGAAGAAGCTGGGCCAGGCGGCTATAAAAATAGCGAAAGCTGTCAAATACGAAAGCGCCGGAACGGTTGAATTCCTTGTAGATGAAAATAAAAAGTTTTATTTCATGGAAATGAATACAAGAATTCAGGTAGAACATCCTGTTACAGAAATAGTAACCGGGATTGATATCGTAAAAGAGCAGATAAAAATTGCTTCGGGAAAACAGCTTGGAATAAAGCAAAAGGATATTAAAATAAAGGGCCATGCAATTGAGTGCAGAATAAATGCCGAAGACCCTGACAATAAATTCAGCCCAACCCCGGGCACGATTTCTTCTCTTTTCCTTCCGGGAGGGCCGGGTGTAAGGATTGACAGTTGTGTTTATTCCGGCTACAAGATACCTCCTTATTATGACTCAATGATAGCTAAACTCATTGTTTATTCGCATAAGAGAATGGATGTAATAAGGATTTTATACAGAGCCCTGGATGAATTCAGGATAGAAGGCATTAAAACGACTATCCCGTTCCATAAAAAGATACTTGATTCTATTAAATTCAGAAGGGGTAATTGTACAACTCACTTCGTTGAAGAAATTTTCAACGAAAAAGGAAAAAGTTAATTATGGATCAAGACAGCAAGAAGAAAGCTATTGCAAATTCGTTTGGAGAAACAAAAATTCATAACGATGTCATAGCTACAATTGCCGGGTTAGCCGTAGCTGAGGTTCCGGGGATTGCAGGCATGAGCGGAAGCCTGGTAGGCGGAATTGCTGAAATCCTCGGAAAAAAAGCTCGGGATAAGGGAATTAAAGTAGAGCTTGTTGACAATTGCGTAACCATAGAAATTTCAATTGTTGTTGATTATGGTACAAAAATACCCGAAGTTGCCGGGCAAATTCAGAAAAGGGTAAAGGATAAGGTTGAAAAATTAACCGGTAACAACGTTAAGGCGGTTAACATAATTGTTCAGGGTGTAAGGCTTCCCGGGGATAAGAACAAAGAGGAGAATCGGTAAATGAGGTTTTTGTCAGGATTAATTAAGTTCATCTATACAATAGCCGCGTTAATAGCCGGGGCTTTTCTAATCGCGGTATGGCTTCATTTCGGAGTTTCAGAAGAGCAGGTTGCTAATATTGTAAAAAATATTTTCGGCAGCCTTAAATTAGGTTTTTATTCCGGTCTTTGTGGAATAGGGCTTATACTTTCCGCCCTGTGTGTCCTTTTTTCTTTTGTATCCCGAAAAAAAACTCCACGCTCGATTGCTTACAGCAATCCTGAAGGGGAAGTAACCATATCAGTTCAAACCATTCAGGATTTGGTTGAAAAGGTCAGCTTTGAATTCGAAGAGGTAAAAAGTATTTCTTCAAGCGTTAAAACATCAAAAAGGGGCATAACCATAGTTTTGAAACTTTTAATCTGGGCAGGAACCAATGTTCCCTCCGTTGCCCATCAGATTCAGAAAGTAATCAAAGAAAAAGCTCAAGCTATTCTCGGCGTAGATAATATATCCGCGGTAGAGGTAAACATTGTAAAAATTGTTCCGGTAAAAACAAACATAAAAGAGGAAAGAAATATTTTTGAGGAGGATAGTTCGGCAAATGAAATATGATGATATTATAAGAAAAACTTTCAATGAAACCATTGTGGCAATGAAGCACAGCTCAACAAAACTCCAGGATGATATTTCAAATGTTGCTGAAGGACTTATTTCCACGCTCAAAGCAGGCAGGAAACTGATGTTATGCGGCTGCGGCGGAAGCGCGGCAGACGCTCAGCATATGGCAGCAGAGCTGGTAGTAAGATTTGAAAAAGACAGAGAGCCCTGTTCCGCAATAGCGCTTTCAACAGATACCTCAATACTGACAGCTGTTTCAAATGACTATTCTTTTGATAAAGTCTATGAAAAGCAGGTAAAAGCCCTTGGAAAACAGGGGGATATCCTTTTGGCTATTTCCACAAGCGGTAATTCTGAAGCTATCTTGAACGCTGCGCTCGCGGCTTCTTCAAAAGGTATCAGGGTTTATTCTCTGCTTGGAAAAGACGGGGGGAAACTCAAAGATATATCCGATTTATCTATTATTGTTCCCTTTGATATTACAGC
>JAGLRQ010000128.1 GCA_023136205.1 Candidatus Auribacterota bacterium | reverse complement strand
AAAAAGGCGAGAGAATGCGGGGATTGCCTGCTGGTTGGCCTTAACAGCGACTCTTCCGTAACAAAAATCAAGGGTTCGGGCCGTCCTCTTGTTTCTCAGGATGAAAGAAAAGAAATCCTTGAAGCTTTTGAATGTGTAGATGAAGTAATAATTTTTGATGAACCAACACCGCTTGAACTTATAAAAACCATAAAACCGGATGTTATTGTAAAGGGCGGCGACTGGAAAGTCGAAAATATTATAGGTAAAGATATCGTTGAAAACAACGGGGGGAAAACTGTTACTATAGAATACATCTCTGGAAAGTCAACCACCGAGTTTATAAATAAAATAAAAGAAAGTAAACCCGGCCAGTGAAATTCCCTCCCGGCCATCAATTCTTAAGAAAAAACTTTATAGTGAAGTTGAGGATTTAGAAATTGAATACATTAGAAGCGGTAAAAAAGGGGATTCTTACCCAGACAATTAAAAGGGCGTTAAGTATTGAAAAAATCGATAAAAAAAGGTTTTTTTCAGAGCTTAAGGCGGGAAAAATTGTAATTCCAAAAAATTCAAAAAGCAAAAGAAAGGTTAAAGTTTGTGCTGTTGGTCAATCTCTAAAGGTTAAAGTAAACGCGAACATCGGGACCTCTGTTGAATCCTGCAGTCTGGATACAGAAAAGAAGAAAGCTGTCGCATCGTATAAAGCCGGTGCTGATTTTATAATGGATTTAAGTACCGGTGGTAACCTGGGAAAAATAAGGAAAGCGATTCTTAAAACAGTTCCTCTTCCTTTGGGTACTGTTCCCGTGTACGAGGCAGCGGTAAATTCAACAGTTAAAAAAGAATCCTTTCTCAAAATGACTGTCGACGATTTCTTCGATGCAATTGAAAAACAGGCAAAAGACGGTGTTGATTTTATTACCGTACACTGCGGGCTTAACATGGCCAGCCTTGAAAGGTTAAACAGACAGGGGCGGTTAATGGACATCGTGAGCAGGGGAGGTGCAATAACCGCGAAATGGATGGTGCACAACGGCAGGGAAAATCCTTACTATGAATACTATGGCCGGCTTCTTGAAATAGCAAAAAAATATGATCTTACTTTAAGTCTTGGAGACGCAATGAGGCCTGGATGCCTAAAAGATGCCACTGACAGAGCTCAGATACAGGAACTTATAATCCTTGGTGAACTCGCGTCCCACGCTCTTAAAAACGGGGTTCAGGCTATGATAGAAGGCCCGGGACATATTCCATTAAATCAGATTGAAGAAAACATGAAACTTCAACAATCCCTTTGCAAGGGGGCGCCATTCTATGTCCTCGGGCCGCTTGTAACGGATATTGCTCCGGGATATGACCATATTACGAGCGCGATAGGTGGAGCTCTAGCCGCCTGGAAAGGAGCAAGTTTGCTTTGCTATGTTACTCCTGCAGAGCATCTTAAACTTCCTGATGAAAGTGACGCTAAAAAAGGTGTAATCGCTTCGCGCATAGCTGCCCACGCGGCAGACATAGCAAAAGGAATACCCGGAGCACAGGAAATTGATGATAAAATCTCTAAATTCAGAAAAAAGAGATACTGGAAAAAACAATTTCAATATGCAATCGACCCTGAGAAAGCCGCAAAGATGAGGAAAAAGAATCTTTCCTTGACACGCGATATTTGTACAATGTGCGGCGAATACTGTTCCATGAAAGACAGTAAAAAGCAGTGAATAGTATAAAAGCAGTATTTAGTATATATACTGTGTATTGAGCATAAATATTTTTTAACTCAATACTATATACGGCTTTTAAATATTCAATATTAAAAAACCCGGAGGTTTTTAAAACATGTCAATCCTTGTCGTTGGTTCAATAGCTCTTGATTCAATAAAAACACCTTTTGGAGAAAAAAAAGAGGTTCTTGGAGGCTCAGCAACATATTTCTCCTACTCGGCAAGCTTTTTCACAGACGTAAAAATGGTTGGTGTTGTGGGAAAGGATTTCCCTGAAGAACATACCGCTCTCCTTAAGGCAAGAGGAATTGACACAAAGGGAATAGAAGTTACTGATGGAAAAACATTCAGGTGGATAGGTGAATATGAATTTGACATGAATGTCGCACAAACAAAAGCAACTCATCTTAATGTGTTTGAGAATTTTTACCCGAAAATTCCGGATGATTATAAAAAATGCGGCACTATTTTTCTTGCAAACATAGACCCTGGTTTACAGCTTGATGTTTTAAATAAAGTAGATAAGCCTAATCTTGTTGTCTGCGATACCATGAATCTATGGATTGAAATCAAAAAGAAGTCTCTCGAAAAACTGATTTCCAAGGTTGACATCATTATAATGAATGATTCTGAAGCAAGGGAATTTACAGAAGAAGCAAGCCTTATCAAAGCGGGAATTAGACTGTTAAAAATGGGCCCGAAATACTGTGTGATAAAGAAAGGCGAACATGGCGCTCTCCTTTTTTCGGACCATGGGATTTTCAGCGCGCCGTCATATCCCCTTGAAACCGTTTATGACCCCACAGGAGCGGGAGACACATTCGCGGGGGGGTTTGTGGGCTATATAGACAGGCTAAATAAAATTGACGACCAGACTCTCAGGCAGGCAATGATCTGCGGAAGCGTAATGGCCTCATTTAACGTCGAAGATTTTAGTCTGGAAAGACTGAAATCTTTAAATCTTAACGCTATTATATCGCGCTATAAAGAATTTAAGAAATTTTCTCATTTTGAGGAACCGGAACTTTCTTTGTAAAAATGGTGTGTATATACTTTTGCAGTAAATAATTAGGCGGGTGTTGCATAGTGGTAGTGCTCCAGCTTCCCAAGCTGGCAGTGTGGGTTCGATTCCCATCACCCGCTCCA